>JACXTQ010000144.1 GCA_016919605.1 Methylovulum sp. | reverse complement strand
TTTTGATGCCACTGCGCTATCTTCGGCTACTGCGATCATCGTTTCTTTATGGCTAGAGGTAGCTGTTTTTAACGATGAGTCTTCATGGGCGGTGGCATCTGGAGCGGCTGTTAGGTCGGTAGCTTCTTTTCCTGTTTGCTCGTGTAGCGTATTCTTGGCAAGAAGAGGTTGTTTTTCAGCTAATGCGGTTTTTTCTGCGGGCTGTTTATTAGTTAAGGCCGTTTCATTAGCAAGCACTTCAATCTCTTTATTATTTTGACGAGCCAGCAAAAATATTTGTGCCAAGCTGTTTGGAACGTCAATTTTAAATCCAGATTCCAAGAATTGCTCACCGTATTGAACGGCAATATCTACCCGATAGCCCCATGTAGCGGAGATAGGATAGCTGACTCCGTCAATGCGTAAACTAAGTTTTATTAGGGCTTGTTCTAAATCAATCACCCAACCTTTGATTTGCAGATTGTCGATATCTTCGATGGCACCTATAGTTGAAAGGTCTGATTTGGCTAATAAAGTATCTTCGGTAAAGGTTTCTTGCGTAACTTCTGCGACAGTTTCCACTTCCGGTGCGGTTTCCGCGACAGTTTCCACTTCCGGTGCGGTTTCTGCGACAGTTTCGTCTTCCGGTGCGGCTTTTGCGACAGTGCCGTCCTCCGGTGCGGTTTCTGCGACAGTGTCGTCTTCCGGTGCGGCTTTTGCGACAGTGTCGTCTTCCGGTGCGGTTTCTGCGACAGTGTCGTCTTCCGGTGCGGTTTCTGCGACAGTTTCAGCTTCCGGCGCGGTTTCTGCGACAGTTTCAGCTTCCGGCGCGGTTTCTATCACGGGTTCTGCTTCTGGCTCAGTTTCTGGAGTAGAGGTCTTTGCACTCGGTGTTATTAACCCAGTGACATTATTATGCAAAGTGACTCGGTTAGCAGTTACGTCAATCGCTTGGCCGTTTTGGATTGCTAATTCAAATACATCAATTAAACCTTGCGGAACATCAATCCGAAAACCAGAGCGTAAAAATTCCTCGCCATATTGTTGGGCGATGTCTGTCCGTTCCAGCCAAACGTAGGAGATTTGGTAAGGTTGGCCGGCAATGCTTAAGGAAAGCTTTAAGGGGCTTTTTTCATAGTCTATAACCCAGCCATGGATTTGCAGTCTGGCTATGTGTTCGATATAGCCAACAATACTGCTTTCAGTTGCAGGTGGCGCGTCTGTTAGAACATCAAGCTCTGGAGTAGATAAAGTGTCTTCAGAGAAGGAGGAAGGTGAGCCAACAATGCTATCTATAAGGGTTTCTTTTATAGTAGTTTCAGATGAATCAGACGTGACTGGAATTACTTGTTTCATATCTTTTTCCGTAATTTTAAATATAAATCTAGTTATAGCGGAGATTGTAGGCATGTTTGCCTAAATGCTTCAAACTGCTGGGTAATTTTTTCAGGGCTATCTATCCATGATAATGGCATCAGGTTGCTTTCCATGCCGGACTCCCGGGCTCTGCGGGCAATCGCGCCAATATCAAAAGAAAATACGGGCAAATTGGCCTGTAGGGCTAACGATAGGGTATAACTGTACGTTTCCGGCCATATCGAAGGCAACCAGACCAGATGTGGGTTTAAGCTCGTCAATGTCTCCAAGGCTTCGTGTTCTTGGTATTTGCCACTTACTTCAACGCCGGTTTCTTTAATCAGTAAATCATTCATGGTATAGCCCATAACGATGAAGGTGATTGGTATATTGTGTTGTTGCACCAGTTTGGCACAGTCCATAATCACATTAAAGCCTTTGATTTTACCAATTGCACCAACAATGACCACGCGTAAGTTTTCTTCCGCCATAATAATGGGCATTTTTACTTGTACCGCTTTTAAATCAATCGCCTCGTGAGGTAACACTTCAAAAGTCACATCGGGGAAATAATGGGACAGGCGTTCTGAAACGTCTTGGTCAGGGACAACGATACGATCCGCCGATGCCAAGGCATCGTGATGGATTTCCCGCCAAGTACGGATGCTTTTGACTCCAAAGTCAGAACCGCGCTCAAGCAAACAGCGGTTACAGCCCGCTTCGTCTGGTTCGCCGCAATAACGGCCATCTTCGTCTATTAGATTGATGCGTGGGCAAATGGCTTTGTAATCATGTAAATTGATTTTCCAGTAGGCGGTCAATTCGGTAATCACCTTATGCAAGTCTAATGCCGCTTCTGGCGTAAAATCGACTAGGCTATGGGTGTGGACTTCGGTAATACCTAAATCTTTGAGAGCCGCCGCCAATGTTGCCGTGTCCGCTAGCTCAAAAGGATTGATGTTTGGCAATGAACGGATGGACGGATGTCCTAGATTGACGTGGCTAGGGCGTTTGGCAACGGGGCGCAAGGTAAAAACACCATAACCCGCTTGCATCAGGTTGACAATATCTTCTTGTACACGCCGCTCAGAACCGCCGCCACGGGCGTGGCAAACCAGTAAAATATTCTTTTCTCGGCTTTGCCGTTGTAATCTGAAGGCATCCAGACGGAGGCGATCGGCTTTAAGCGGGTCGGCTTGGACAAAAACATCCACATCCTTCCGATAGCGGGGATATTTTTTGTCCAATATCTTCAGTGCCGATTGGACACGCATGGCTTTTTCGCCTTGGAAGGATGCCGAACCTAAATGGCGGACGTAGATGTCACCGGCAATGATATTGCGCCAACCTTTGCGGATGGCCCGTTGGCAAAAATCGTTTTCCTCGCCATAACCTTTGCCAAAGGCTTTTTCATCAAACAAACCGACTTTTTCCAAGCAGTCACGGCGGATGTACATACAAAAGCCTACGCCTGTGGGTACTTCCACTTCGCTGCCCGCATTGATAGTGGCCGTTAGTGCGTCAATTTCTGCATAGCTAAGTTCTAAGGGGTAGGGATTATCATGCAAAAAATTTGGGTAACTGCAAATGGTGGCATTATTGGACAAAGGGGTCACAGTGCCGGTTTTGGGGTTACGGTGGGCTGCGGTATGCAAACGATCCAGCCAGCCGTCATAGACTTCGGTATCTGCATTCAGCAAGACAATATGGCGGTCTTTATGCAATTTCATGCCCCGGTTGACGGTTTGTACAAATCCCAAGTTTTCTTCGTTGACCAAAAGCGTGAATAGCCCCATATCGGCCAGTTTTTGTAAGTCTTGGCTAAGTTCTTCATCGGGGCTGGCATCATTGATGACAATTAGCTCAAACGGCAATTGATAAGAAACCGCCAAGGCGCTGTATAGACAACGTAGGGTTTCTATTTTGCCTTTGTAAACTGGTACGACTACATCAATTTCGGTTTCTGCAATCGTGGCACGCGGTATCAAAGCACTCCAGGCCTCGTCATCGGGCAAAGTCAGGACAGGCAATTCACCGGCTTCCATATCCAAGCCGTCACCGTTTTGCTCCGGTACGGTGCTACGGCCTTCTAAGCGACCAAAAAACAGATAATGTAAGAGTGGGTTCATGCCGGTTGCGGCCACATCGGGTGAGGTGCGCAAATAATAAGTGCCGTCAAATTGCGGGCAAGGCGAGCGGCCTTCGCTTCCGCCCCATTTCAGATAATGGATTAATGGGTCGCTACCGGAACGGGCGACATCTTTGTTGTTGCTTAAATAAAAATCTACATCAAACCAAGCACTAGGTGGGATTCTACGATAACGTCCTACATAACCGTAATGGAGCAGGGTATTGGTATAAAGATGGCTGCTAAGACCGGACGCTTTAGAGCGATAATAAACCGGATCAAAAAGGGGCATTGGCGAACGGCCTTCCTTGTCGCCATAAAGCACATAATGTTGAATGCCGTTCACTTGCGATTGTGCGACATCGCCATTGTTTTCAAGATAAAACAGATCGTCAAAAATCTCTTGCTGCCTAACTAAGCGTGTTAGCCATTGCTGGTAAGGCCGGCTTAACCTCAATAGCTTACAGACTATTTTTATGCTCCATAGTGAAGTTAAGATAATTTCACCGCGCCCAGTTTTTAATGTTTCCCGAATCGTCATATTTTTACCTGTAATTTTAAAAATCCGGTGTTGTCACCAGTAAACCCTATGTTCCGTTAAAGCGTGTCTGAGCAATTTTGCGTCCATAGTTGATTGCTTTTTTATTTTATGGCAAAAAAACACTATCCCCTATCAGATTTGTTGATAAGTAAGGTAAGAAGTGTTGTGGCTATGTTCATTTGGTCATGTTCTTGCAATATCCTAAGAGTCTTGGGGTGGGTGTCCATAACACTGATTAAAAAAGCGTGTACAACGTCATCTTCTTAAGTCCACAGCCTTTAAAAGCTAAGGATTTTATGGTTTGTTCCGAATAAAAGTGTTCTCCCTGATATCGATGGCATTAAGGTTACTTATTGAGGTTTCATTTTTTAATGAATCTGAGCATAAATGACAAGGTGACTCGCTCTCTGGGGCAATGATTGGTTGTGAGAGCTTGTCTTAAAGCTATAGTTATTTTCTATGCTTAATTTTTAGGGTGCAAGGCATTAGTAGGCCTCATAGGTTTGTCTAAGATAACAAGAAAAATTTATAAATAATATGACGTATTACCCAACCGCTAAAAAAGTTAAAAAATTACTTACAATGGTGGCGCAAGCGTACCCAAGATACATGTACAGTTGAAAGCAATGGGAATTAATAGTTTTTTAGACAAGGCTCTTAAGGCAGCCAAACTGTAAAGTATTGGATATGTCATCAATTTTAGCTATAAATAGTACCCCGTCCGAATATTATGTGAGGGTGTATCCCTATTTCAAGAACACCCTGGCGCCCAGACCCATCTGGTAGATCATGGTGGTGACTTCCTTGAACAGCTGGCGGTACTTGGGGTCAACGGCGGGGAGCACCATGATCTCGTCGCCGGG
>JACXTQ010000143.1 GCA_016919605.1 Methylovulum sp. | reverse complement strand
TCACCGCCCTGTTAAGTTTTATCATCTTATACAGTGCGGGCGGACAAGACATAGGCATTTTGTACCGCCAAGCAGCGCGTATCGGTTTAGCCTTTGTGCTAATGACCGCACTGGCGCATGTCAATCCGTATCAATTCAAACGTTATTCGGCCTTATTGTTTGGTATGGGCGTGTTTTTGCTGCTGGCAGTACTGGTGATGGGGCAAATCGGTAAAGGGGCGCAACGGTGGCTAGATTTAGGTTTTTTTCGTTTCCAACCTTCGGAAATGATTAAGCTAACCACACCGATGATGGTGGCTTGGTATTTGTCCGAACAGGCCCTGCCTCCCAAAATCAAGCAACTGGCAATCGCCACGCTGTTAATTTTGGTGCCGACTTTGCTGATAGCAAAACAACCGGATTTAGGCACGGCGTTACTAGTCGCCAGTTCGGGCGCGGGGGTGCTGTTTTTTGCAGGCCTGTCATGGCGTTTTATTATCGGCATGGTCACCACCCTAGGGGCGCTCACGCCGATTATTTGGCATTTTATGCACGGCTACCAACGAGATCGGGTCTTGACCTTCTTAAACCCCGAAGCCGACCCCTTGGGGCGAGGCTATCACATTATCCAATCGAAAATCGCCATCGGCTCTGGGGGCATTTACGGCAAAGGCTGGCTGGGCAGCACACAATCAGAGTTAGACTTTCTGCCGGAAAGCTCCACGGATTTTATTTTTGCCGTGTTTGCCGAGGAATTTGGGCTATTCGGCTGTGTCAGCCTGTTGGTTTTATATCTGTTGATTATCGCCCGTTGCCTGTATATTGCCTCCCAAGCGCATGACACTTATTGCCGTTTGCTGGCAAGCAGCTTAGCCTTTACTTTTTTTGTCTATGTTTTTGTCAATATAGGCATGGTCATCGGCATTTTGCCCGTGGTGGGTGTGCCATTGCCACTTATCAGTTATGGCGGCACCTCCATTGTCACCTTGTTGGCAGGCTTTGGTATCTTAATGTCCATCCACACCCACAAAAAACGCTTATCACGCTAATGAAAACACACGTCACCTTTCCGTTTGTCCGCCGCTTTGCGGGTATCTCCTCTTGGATATTAGCCGCCTGCCTAAGTGGCTGCTCTCATCACCCTAAAACCAACGACCCAATGGAGATCTTTATCGCCAAAATGGTTTCTGTCCACCAGTTTAACGAAACCGAATTGCGGGCGGTATTGGCAGAAGCCAAGATTAAGGACGATATTCTGGCAAAAATGGCCAAACCGGCTGAAGGCTTGCCGTGGTATAAATATCGACAAATTTTTATCACTGATGACAGAGTTGCCGCTGGCATAAAATTTTGGGATGACAACGCGGCGACCCTAGCGGAGGTCGAGCACCATTATGGGGTTCCGGCGCAAGTTATCGTGGCCATTTTAGGGGTAGAAACCACTTATGGGCAAAATACCGGCAAGTACCGAGTCTTGGACGCACTGGCGACCTTAGGCTTTGCTTATCCTCGGCGCAGCGAATTTTTCTTAAGCGAATTGGAACAGTTTTTATTGCTTTGCCGTGAGGAACATATCAAGCCCTCAATACTGCTAGGCTCTTATGCTGGAGCAATGGGGCTACCCCAATTTATGCCCAGCAGTTTTCGTCGCTATGCAGTTGATTTTAAAAGCGATAAATCCCGCGATATCTGGCATGGCAACGCTGATGTGATTGCCAGTATCGCCAACTACTTTGTCCAATTCCATTGGCACACAGGCCAACCCGTTGCCACCCCCGCGACCACCACCAGTACGCACTATAAATCGCTCCTTAATGATAACCTTAAGCCAGATTTAAGACTTGCTGAGTTAGAATCACTCGACTTAAAAATATCGCAACCATTGGCTTTTACTGAAAAAGTAAAAATTCTTGAATTAAAACAAGAACAAGGCGAAGAACTCTGGGCGGTTACAGACAATTTTTATTGCCTGACCCGCTATAACCATAGTGCCCTATATGCCATGGCCGTGTACCAGTTAAGTGAATCTATCTTAAATAAAAGGGGACAGACCCATGAACAAACTCATAACAGCAATGCTTTCTCTGGTGGTATGCAGTTTTTTTAGCAATCCCATCTCAACAGCGGCAGCTGCCAAACATAGCGGGGCCAGACACCACCATGTCCACCATCATACTGGCGAACACCATCATCATAGCCATCGCTCTCACAATAATGGCAACGAAGGCGTAGCCTCTTGGTACGGCAACCAATTCCACGGCCATCGCACCGCCAGTGGTGAGCGCTACGACATGAATGCCATGACTGCCGCGCACAATTCTTTGCCACTATTGTCTTATGTCGAAGTCACTAACCTTAGGAACCAACGCAGCGTTGTTGTGCGCATCAATGACCGTGGCCCTTATAGCGGCAACCGAGTGATGGATTTGTCCTATGCCGCAGCCAAAGAATTGGGCATCCATAAGTCAGGTACGGCCGCCATAAAAATCACCCCGCTCGCCATGAATTGATAGACTAAAATCGCCATCCCCAGCCCCTACTTACCAAAGCTAAACACCATCATTAATTAATCGCCTCATAAGTTTTTGCGGACTTATTTTTTGCGCCAGAACTTATGGAACGGTTAATGCTCGACCACTACTTTCCCTGTTGTAAGGCACTTGAAAATATTTACACCTCAATCTGCCCAAAGATAGCCGCGCCAGCAAATAATGGCACAAATAGAACGGCCCATATTGGCAGCCGTACGCCTCCCCCTATTAGCCCCAATTGAATTCCAGTTTAATGGACTGCCTCATTAGGGTTATGTAATATTTACCATTAGCAAAGTGAATTATTTATATTTACTGGCCTATACCCATGATTTTCCCCGCCTAAGCCACTGGCTCCACCACTATCACCTACCTATCAATTTATAAAAACACCACCATCCAATTGTTTTTTAAGATTTTTATAGAATACCAACCGAACCTTCGCGTTTAAGCGGTTGAGTTCTGCCCTAAGCATGGTATAACTCGCGCACTGCCGTGGTTTGTTTAGACCACTCTTATTATTGAAAAGACCTTATGACCGTTTCCCTTGCCCCTTTTTCAACCCTAAGCCCCGATATTATCCTTAACGCCCTAGATGCCATCGGTTTAGTTTGTGATGGCCGTATGCTGGCCCTCAACAGCTATGAAAACCGTGTTTATCAAGTCGGTTTGGCCGATGCAACAGCAGTGGTGATAAAGTTTTATCGACCCGAACGCTGGACAGATGCCGCTATTTTGGAGGAACACGCGTTTGTGCAAGAATTGTACGAAGCCGAATTGCCCGTAGTGCCAGCACTTGCATTTGAGGATGGGAGCACTTTACATTATATTGATAGCTTCCGGTTTGCGGTATTCCCTAGACAAGGCGGACGGGTGCCGGAATTGGCGGGACAGGAAAAATTGAAATGGATGGGACGGCTACTGGGCAGAATCCATGCCATCGGAGCAAAAATGCCCTTCCAGCATCGGCAACAGCTTAATATCAAAGAATTTGGCACGACGGCGCGGGCTTTTTTGCTAGACAACGGTTGCATCCCGGTCGAGTTCGCCAAAGCTTACAGCCAAATGAGCGCACAATGCCTAACCGCGGTGCAAACCTGTTTTGAACAGGCGGGCGATAGCCAACAGCTACGCTTACACGGTGATTGTTATCCGGGCAATATTTTATGGACAGATAGCGGCCCGCATTTTGTCGATTTTGACGATAGCCGGACAGGGCCGGCTATTCAGGATTTATGGATGTTGCTATCAGGGGACAAGGCCGAGATGAGCTTGCAATTACGTCATTTATTAGCGGGCTATCGGATGTTTTATGATTTTGACAGCCGTGAATTGTATTTGCTTGAGGCCTTGCGTACCCTGCGCCTGATCCATTATTCGGCATGGCTTGCCAAGCGTTGGGATGACCCGGCTTTTCCGGCTGCATTCCCTTGGTTTACCTCCCCCCACTATTGGCAACAGCGGATTGCAGAATTACAGGCGCAATTTACGCTGATGGCGGAACCACCATTAGCAGTCAGCCGCTTTGATGACTGACCACGGCGTTTTCTGACAACCAGGTTTTCAGCGGGTTAAAGCTTTTGCGGTGAATGTCGAGAAAGCCGAATTGCCCGATTTCAGCAAGGTGTTGGGCGGTGCCGTAACCTTTGTGCTGATGAAAAGCATAATTGGGGTAACGCTCATGATAACTGTCCATCAGCCGGTCACGTTCAACTTTGGCGAGGATGGAGGCGGCACTGATGGCAGCGACCGTACTGTCCCCCTTGACAATGGCTTGGGCGGGCATAGCCAGCTTAGGCAAGCGGTTGCCATCCACCAACACTTCATCGGGTGACTGGGGCAAGCCATTGACCGCCCGTTGCATAGCCAGCAAAGTGGCTTGTAGGATATTGAGGCGGTCTATCTCTTCGACACTGGCGGAGGCTATGGCCCAACTGAAGGCGCGTTGCTTAATTAGTATCGCCAGCTGGTCACGTCTGGTTGCACTTAGGGTTTTGGAGTCCGCCAACCCGGCTATCGGACGATCAGGGTGTAAAATGACCGCTGCGGCGACCACTACGCCCGCCAATGGCCCCCGCCCCGCTTCATCAACCCCGGCGACCCGCCAATCATCTGGCTTATCGGTATTCAAGAGCTTAACGCAAAATGCCACGGGTGACATTGCGCAAGAAGCTGACCATATCGGAAACCTGTTTGCTGTCACCGGCCATGTCTTCCATTTGCTCTATCGCATCTTCCAAGCGCAAGTTCATCTTATAGATGATCTTATAGGCTTTTCTGATTAGGCGAATATCATCGGCGGAAATACCGTTGCGCTCCATACCTACCGAATTGATGCCATGCGGGCGGGTGGGTTTGCCACCGACCATAATGAAAGGCGGGATGTCCTGGGTGATGGCGCTACCCATAGCCGCAAAGCTGTATTGGCCTATTTGCGTAAATTGGTGCACCAGTGTAAAACCGCCCAAAATGGCGTGGCTACTCAAGCGCACATGCCCGGCCAAGGAAGCTCCATTAGCCATAATGACATGATCGCCAATCACGCAGTCATGGGCGACATGGGTGTAGGCCATAAACAAGTTGTCATTGCCGATGCGGGTGACGCTGTGGTCTTGCTTAGTACCTCGGTGCATGGAGGTAAATTCGCGGATAGTGTTGCGGTCACCGATTTCCAATCGGGTGATTTCGGCGGCGTATTTTTTGTCTTGCGGATCTTCACCTATCGAAGCAAACTGATAGATACGGTTATCCCTGCCGATGGATGTGGGGCCTTTGATGACGACATGTGAGCCGATTTGAGTGCCACTGGCAATTTTTACACCTGCACCGATGACCGAGTAGGCTCCGATGCTGACACCTTCTGCTACATGTGCATCACTGTCAATAAGGGCGGTAGGATGTATCAAGGTCAATCTACCACGGCGGCGCAACGGATTTCGGCGCTGGCGACAAATTCACCGTCCACTTCCGAGCTGCAATCAAACGCCCAAATGTTTCGTTTGCTTTTGAAAAAGTTGACATGCAGCATCAATTGGTCGCCCGGCACCACAGGGCGTTTGAACTTGACCTTGTCAATGCCAACCAGATAATAAATCATACCTTCCAATTCATCACCTGCCGTTTCCGAAGCCAGCAAGCCAGTCGCTTGCGCCATAGCCTCTAAGATCAACACGCCAGGCATAATCGGCTTTTGCGGAAAATGTCCCTGAAAAAAAGGCTCATTATAAGTGACGTTTTTAACTCCCGTCAGACTAACCCCAGGTTTACAGTCCACCACCTTATCAACAAGGAGAAAGGGGTAACGATGTGGCAAGAATTCTTGTATTTGTAAAATATCTAATTTTATAGACATAATTTAAGGTGCTTTATCCAGGGGTTAGTTATACGGGTAATGGTGGCTATCAATCGGGCATGGTGGATAGTTTTTGCTGGACTTGCGAGGTCACATCAATTTTGTCGCTGGCATAGCTTACGCCATCATGCAACACCAAATCATAGTTTTGGTCTTTGGCGATGGCTTGGATCGCTTCAACGATACGGCGTTGGAACTTAGCCAGCTCTTCGTTGCGACGGGCGTTAATATCTTCGCTGAACTCTTGTTGCGAACGTTTGGCATCGCGTTTTTTGTTCATGATGTCTTTTTCCAGATTAGAACGCTCAGAATCACTCATCACCGAAGCATCACGGGTCATCTTTTCTTCTTTGCTTTGGATTTCCTTCATCAGCGAAGACAGTTGGTGTTCACGGGCGGAAAATTCCATTTCCATACGTTTTCTGGCTTTCTCGACCATAGGCGATTTTTCAAGGATCGCCGGAATGTTAACGACACCAATTTTTAGATCGGCAAAGCTTAGGTTAGCATGGGCTGCCAACACGACTCCCAAAAATAATCCAATTTTGTTTTTCATTGTAAAATCAATCTCCAAGTCATTAAACGATAAATTTTATTGCGGATAAGTGTTTCAATTATAGGGGATAAATACAGCAATCCCAAAAGTCTTGGCCTAGAAATTTTGCCCAAAGTTAAATTGGAACAATTGGCTTTGGTCTTGAACTTGCATGACATTGCCATTGTTGTCGATGTAAGTGGTCGTGCCGGTCTTTAATGGCTGGGCAACACTGATGGACAAAGCACCGAAAGGTGACAACCATTCGCCCGACAAACCAGCGGCATATTTCAAGTTGTTGATAGTAAAAGCATTGCTGATAGTACCTGCATCCATGAACGCACCTAAGCGTACCGATTTAATGTCTGACAAAAACGGCACAGGGAAAAACAACTCGGCGTTACCAATAATTTTGGTTGAACCGCCTAATGGGTAGCCGTTAGAATCACGCGGCCCTAAGGAGTTATTTCTAAACCCCCGCACCGAACCAGTGCCGCCGCCATAGTAATTCTCAAAAAACGGCAAGGCACTGGTTTTACCATAACCATGCCCATAAGCCGCTTCCGCCTGCAACCTAAAAGTAAAATCTTTAGCCAACGGCAGATACAGTTGGTGCTTATAACCGACTTTATAGTATTGCAAATCACTGCCAGGTACGGCGATCAGCCCCGTCAAACGTTGTTGGCCACCGCTACTGGGAAATATTGCCCGGTTCAGGGTATCATGCGTCCAGCTTAAGGTCGGTGACACTGTCAAAAAACTGTTGCCTTGATTATTGATGAAGCTACTGATTTGTTGGGATGAATAAACCGTTGTGCTCAATTGGGTATGCTTACCTTCGACACCAAAACGCACCTGATCAAACTCATTTAAGGGAATTCCGAAATCGGTGCTGGCACTCAAGACCTCGGTCGAATAGTTGGCGATATTGATTTGCCCGGCATTACGTTTGGTGTAAGCCATATTGTAACCGACACTGACACCATCGGTGGTGAAATACGGGTTAAAAAAGCCCAATTGGTAGCTGGTCAAATAAGCGCTGTTGTTAAAGCCTAAGTTAATCCGCTTGCCCGAACCGAACACGTTATCTTGCGAGATATTGGCGTTAAAAACAATCCCTTGCACCTGCGAAAAACCGACACCCGCCGACAAATTGCCGGAAGCTTTTTCAACCACTCCAAAATTTACATCAATTTGGTCATTGGTTCCGACCACGGGCGGGGTTTCGACATTGACCGATTCAAAATAACCCAAACGTTCCAAACGGGTTTTGGAGCGGTCAATCTTGGCACTTGATGCCCAACTGGACTCCATTTGCCGCATTTCTCGGCGCAAGACCTCGTCGCGGGTCTTGGTATTACCGCTCATATTGATCTGATGGACGTAAGCGCGTTTGCCAGGATCGACAAAAAAGGTCATGTCCACAGTTTTTTTAACTTCGTTGATTTCCGGCACCATGTTAACGTTGGCAAAAGCATAACCGTCATTGCCTAAGCGGTCAGAAATAGCTTTAGAGGTTTCCGTGGCACTTTTTCTGGAAAAGACTTCACCTGGGCCAATACTAACCAATTTGACCAACTCTTCAGGTGGGGCAATCAGATTGCCTGCCAGCTTGACCTTTTCTAAGGTATACACATCACCCTCCTTGACGTTGATAGTGACATAAATATCTTTTTTGTCCGGCGTGATAGCGACTTGGGTGGATTCAATGACAAAATTGATATAACCGCGATCCAAATAATAAGAGCGGAGGGTTTCTAAGTCGGCTGCCAGCTTCTGTTTAGAATATTGGTCATTTTTGGTGTAAAACGACAACCAGTTGCTGGTGCTCAATTCAATCGTGCTCAATAAAGTCTTATCATCAAAGGCATTATTGCCGACAATATTGATTTGCTTGATTTTGGCGACTTTGCCTTCAGAAATATTGATGTTGATACCGACCCGATTACGAGTCAAATCCGCTACCGTGGTCTTGATTTTCAAACCGTATTTGCCATGGCTAAGATATTGGCGGTTCAACTCTTGCTCCACCTTATCCAAGACTTGCCGATCAAAAATTTTGCCTTCTGACAGGCCAATTTTATCCAAGGCCTTTTTTAAATCGTCTTTGGACAAATCCTTATTGCCTTCAAAAACAATTTTAGCAATGGAAGGACGCTCCACCACATTGACCATCAAGGTGGTGCCTATCCTTTCCAGCACAATATCTTTAAAGAACCCGGTCTTGAATAACGCTCTAATCGCCGGTGCGACCTTTTCTTGTGAAAAGCGTTCACCAACATTAACCGGCAAGTAGTTATAGACTGTTCCAAGCGATATACGTTGCAAGCCCGTGACTTTAATATCACTGACAACGAATTCATCGTCACTTTTAACCGCCTGGGAGACAAGCAAGCCTAGCAATAACCAGCGAGAAAAAGTATGTAATTTCATGTAAACAGCGAAAAATAAACCAGTTTTATAAAAAGGGAGGCGAGTGGCAATTATAGCACAGGAACCGTTGAATCCGCCTTACGCTCTGTCTACAGGGAAGCTCAGCGTATCACCGATAGTAGTGGCTGCGCCTAATAACATTAGCAGCCTATCCAAACCGATAGCAATACCCGCACACTCAGGCAAACCTGCCGCCAAGGCCGCCAATAACCGCCCGTCTTCGATAACGGCAGGAAGCTTTTGTTCCTGGCGCTGGCGAATTTCCTTATTAAAGCGTGATGCCTGCTCGGTAGCATCGGTCAGTTCATAATAACCGTTGCCCAATTCAATGCCGTTAATGAACAACTCCACCCGTTCAACCGTGAGTGGGTTATCGGCACTAACCTTGGCGAGTGATGGTTGGCAAGCAGGATATCCATAAACCATACACAAGGCATTAGCACCCAAAAACGGCTGGATTTTATGGCTAAACAGCATATCTAACCACAACAAGTGATCATCACCACACAGGGTCACCGCTTCTGGCAAGCCGCTAGCCAGCGCATAGGTACAATAATCACCATAACAAAACTGCAACGGGTCAAGACCTGTATATTGACGGAATACCGATTGGTAACTGAGCCGTTGCGTTGCCTGTAAGCCTTGCCCCTTAAACAGTTCGGCAAACAAATCCGCGACTTCGTCCATCAGTGCCTGTAAGGTAAAGCCCACTCGATACCATTCCAGTAGGGTGAATTCAGGGTTATGGAACCGCCCTACTTCACCGTTGCGGAAGGCCTTGCAAATTTGGTAAATGGAGCCGCTGCCCGCCGCCAATAAACGCTTCATCGCAAATTCGGGTGAGGTTTGCAAAAACAACGCTTGCCGATGCGGTAGGCTGTGGAAGTCGGTGCTAAAAAAGGCCAGTTGCGGATCAGTACCCGTACTATGGCACAATAGCGGCGTTTCTACTTCAAGCACGGAGCGAGCCTGAAAAAAAGCCCGGATATCATGTAGCAATCGGGCACGAAGGTGCAACGCCTCAAGACTGCACGAAGGCTGCCAATCGTAGCGCACTTAGTCTTTGACGCGAGAAATATATTCGCCAGTACGGGTATCCACTTTTATAACTTCGCCTATTTGTACAAACAAAGGCACACGCACGACCGCACCTGTGGTCAATTTGGCCGGTTTACCGCCACCGCCAGAGGTATCTCCACGCACACCCGGATCAGTTTCAACGATTTCCAGCTCGACAAAGTTGCTAGGGGTCACGGCCAGCGGCGCGTCATTCCATAAAGTGACGAAACAAAAGTCTTGGTCTTTCAGCCATAAAGCGGCATCACCAACGATTTTGGCTTCCGCTTGATACTGCTCGAACGTATCCTGAACCATAAAATGCCGGAACTCGCCGTCATTATAAAGATACTGCATTTCCACATCGACCACATCCGCGCTTTCCAGCGACTCGCCTGATTTGAATGTGCGCTCAATCACGCGACCTGTTTTTAAGTTCCTGATTTTAACGCGGTTAAACGCCTGCCCCTTGCCCGGTTTGACAAACTCATTTTCAATGATAGCGCAAGGGTCATTATCGAGCATGACTTTTAACCCAGCTTTAAATTCATTAGTGCTATAAACAGCCATTTTATCCTCAGTGTGACACAATAATTAAAAGTTGCCCATTATAATGGAGGCAACCCTTCAGAGAAACATTAAATACCCCTGCCATGACTGACAACACTTACGAAAGCGAACATTTTGCCCAAAATTGGCAACAACAATTGAGCGGGGCGTTCACCCGCACCGAAGACCTGTGTGAGTATCTACAGCTACCTCTAGGACAATTGCCTAGCCCGCTGGCCGCCAGCCAAAACTTTCCTCTACGCGTTCCCTTAAGCTTTGCCGCGAGCATTGAAAAAGGTAACCCTAACGATCCGTTATTACGGCAAGTGCTGCCTATCGCCGATGAACAGCTCACTGTGCTTGGTTTTGGCAATGACCCAGTCGGAGATTTGGCGGCACTAGCCGAAATCGGGGTGCTACATAAATATCACGGGCGGGTGTTGCTAATCAGCATAGGAACTTGCGCGATCAATTGCCGCTATTGCTTCCGCCGTAACTTCCCTTACGCTGACGTGCAATTGGGTAAACAAAAGCAACAGGCTGCCCTCAATTACATTACCGCCGACACCAGCATCACTGAAGTTATTTTAAGCGGCGGTGATCCGCTACTGTTAAATGACCGCCAACTGGGCGAGTTGCTTGAACAAATCAACCAGATTACCCATGTCAAACGCATCCGTATCCACAGCCGTTTACCGATAGTATTGCCTGCCCGCATCACTGATAATTTGCTGGAATTATTGGCAAAAAACAGCAAAACGTTAGTTATGGTGGTTCATTGCAACCATGCCAATGAACTCAATCCACGCGTGGCAAGCGCGTTAAGCCGTTTGCAACAGCACGGTATCACCGTCTTTAACCAAGCCGTCTTACTCAAAGGCGTAAACGATGAAGCCCTAACGCTATGCACACTTAGCGAAAGCCTGTTTGCTCTAGGGGTAATACCTTATTACTTGCACTTATTAGATAAGGTGCAAGGGGCTGCTCATTTTGAAGTCAGCCGAGATAGGGCATTAGCACTACTTAAAGCCCTACAAACTGTATTACCGGGTTATTTGGTGCCTAAGCTGGTCACAGAACAAGCTGGAGCAGCATTTAAGCAATATGTCAACAATGGGAGTGACAACTGTTAAAAAAATAGCTTTCCACACATTTATCAGCCCTAAGTAAAAGAGCTTGGCCTTTTGTAGGCTTATTTTTGCCGATTATCCTACACTAAGCCATTAGCTATCAGACAGAATCTGATTTTTATAAATAATGCCGAAAATATGTGCATTAAAACAGACAAAGCTAATATTTGGCTCTATAATTACCATACCATTAATAATGGCTTTAACGAAACAAATGCTGTTGTGCAAATCTAAACATTAGCCTAAAGCGTCATCGTTAACGTGCTTTGCGCCAGTGATACAGTTTGCCTGACACCGGTTAATAACAAGCGAGGGAGAATAAGATGGAGCCAATGAGTGAAGAAGATCGTCAACGCATTCTCGAAAGTTCGCCTAGCGGTACTTTTGCCTTAATGTCAGCGGTGATCGGTGGAATGGTCGTAGCTTGGCTGTTTCTGTATTACGGCGTATTTTTACCGCGCGGATAGGAGCCTATTATGTCAATTGACCTGTCAAAAACCTACCAACGATTGCGCGAAGGCTGTACCGAATTTAAAGCCATCCATATCGACCGGTTAGAACGCAAATGGATTGCTGTGTCCTTGTTGATTATCGGCCTTTTTGTCGGCATTATCACCGTAGATGCCTTATTCCACGGTATCAACCCGCCTAGCAAAGTCGAAACCATTGATTCCGCCAGCCTGCATCTTGGGAAAGAATTTGCCGAAGAAAACCTAGGGGTGCAAATGGACAGCCAAGGTGCCATCATTATCCGCATGGTTGCCGGACGCTACTCCTTTTTTCCCAAACATATCCAAGTACCAGCAGAGACGCCATTGACCTTCCGTTGGGTCAGCATGGACGTGTTGCACGGCGTACATATCCCCATGACCAATATGAGCACTATGATTGTGCCGGGCTATGTCGCG
>JACXTQ010000142.1 GCA_016919605.1 Methylovulum sp. | reverse complement strand
CGCGGCGATTAAGAAAGGCTATGGTTATAACGCAGTTTGTGGCGGTAGGGTCGCCCCACGTTAAACACTGAAGCATCCAAACAGAATGTTGTGGCGGTAGAATCACCCCACGTTAAAAACTGAAGCATCCAAACAGAATTGACTGCCGAGAAACCTCCGAAAGGAGGTTTTTTCGTTTTTACAGGGCGTGTTAATGCAACCCTGCCCCAACTTCGTTAAGCTTGAGCATGAAAAACATGCTCGATAACGTGGGCAGGAAGACTAATAGGGTCAAACAATGCTGCCGGATACAAATAATCCTCGCCCGACTCATCAATCACCCGCAGTTGCTGGTGCTGTTGTGCATCGGCATCCGCCAAAACTTCATAGAGCTTGCGGGTTTCCAGTGAAACTTCATAGCCACGGTTATTGATACAAATTACAAATTCGTGTTTTTTCATGATGGTGTGTCAATATAACGTTTGATTTTAAATTCCCGCTTGCCAATACCCGATGCTTCGTACCAATGGATTTCCGCTTCGCGTAACGTCCCATCTTGCAAACGCACCGTGGCAAAACCCTTGCGCTTACGCCACAAACCTTGCCCATAAATTTTACGAAGCCTCGGTAACTCCCTAATACCTGAGCCACGGGCAAACGTTTCGGGATGCCTGATATTGCCAATAATTTCAAAGTCCATTTTTCTGTCTTTCCTGCGCTATGAACCACTGCTATTAAACGTGTTTAGCTACCCTAGGGATTGCATCTTATTGCTTTATTGGTTCGCATTTGTAGTGGGTAGGCGCGAAACCATTTCTCTGTGCCCCTGAACGTGTTTTCAGTGGTAACATTCTTATTGTGCCTCGTTCAGAAAATTGCCCTGCTTCTACAGCCGCGATCAAGTCATTTTCACTTACGCCGATATATTCGCTAGATTTACCCGAATAACTGACGCTATATAAACCTTTCTTCGATCCGCTAACGCCTTTGTACGGATACAGTTTCTCACCTGATTGTGTTTCTGCCCACACGCTTAAAAGGTATTGTTCATTGCTCATTAGCTTCCCTTTACGCCCTATTAACCCGTAAGATGTATACCATAAGGGTGCAATAGGCGATAGCCGTATTGCACCGCATGTGGATTTCAATCATCCGGCGCATTACGCTAGCGCTAATACGGCGGATGATACCCCCCCTCAATCCCCATCATCAAGCAATTGGGTATCTTTAATAATGCCCCGCTCCAGCAGCAGGTTGATGACGCAGCGCACGCTTTCGGCCAGGGATTGGTCGTGGGTGTTGACCGCTAGCTCCGGTTTTTCGGGGGCTTCGTAAGGCGAATCAATGCCGGTGAAAAACGGGATTTCCCCGGCGCGGGCTTTTTTGTACAAGCCTTTTACATCCCGCCGCTCACAGGTCTCAATCGGGCATTGACAGTAAATTTCCAAAAAATCACCGTGTGGCACTAAGCTGCGGGCGGCGTTGCGGTCGGATTTAAACGGCGAGATGAACGCGGTCAGGGTGATGACACCCGATTCGATAATCAGCTTGGCGACTTCGCCTATCCGCCGGACATTTTCCACGCGGTCATGGTCGCTAAAGGTCAAATCGCTGCACAGGCCATGACGGACGTTATCACCATCTAACACAAACGTGGAAATGCCCATTTTGTGCAAATAATCTTCCACCGCATGGGCCAGGGTCGATTTGCCAGACCCTGACAAGCCGGTAAACCAGATAATGACGCTTTTGTGTTGGTGCAGTTTTTCCCTATCGGCGCGGGTGACAGTGGCATGATGCCAAACAGTATTGGAGCTTTTTGTGGTAGTCATACTCTTTTTTATCAGGTCTAATGGAAGATGGGGTAATGTTAACGGTATTTTTCGGCAAACGCTGTGATAAATGTACTTAACTGGTCTAAAGGCAGGTGGTTGATGCCCGCCGCGCTTTTGCGCCCGCCTCCGGTCGGGAACGATGAACACAGCTCATCGGCTCCGGTTTTGTTGGTCAGCGGGGCGCGGACACTGATCTGATAATCGCCTTTTTCGGTAAAGCTGAACACGGCATGGGCGCGGCTAGGGGTGCGGTTGGCCAATTCGTTGCCAAAAACGCCGCTGATGCGCCGTGCCCAAGCGACATCGGGCAAGATATACACGCCAATGCTGTCGGTCTCATACTCCGGTGTGATTTGCAAGGCCTGTGCCATGTCGTCCGAATAGCCGCCCAACAATTGCTGGTAGCTGGCGGTGTTATCGGTCATAAAATCAAACGGCGAGGCGTAAGGGGCCAGTTCGCGAAACAGTACGTCGGGGGCAAAATGCAAATCGGCAAGGCTGCCGCCATAGCCGTTATAGTTGATGCACACGCCCAAATCGTTCAACTGGTTAAGCTGGTCTTGAGACAAGCCCAACGGTTTGGCGGCGGCCTGTGCGCTGGCGATCAGGTTGTCGCCAAACGCGGCAGTGACCGCCCAGGCGCGGTATCTGCCTTCCAGGTGTTGGTCAACCAACAGGCTGGTGCAGATATTGGCATCGGTGTTGATGAGGGTTTTCAGATTAGGATGGCTAGGGATTTCCCCGGGTTGATGGTGGTCAACGTAAAACACCTGTGCGCCTTGGTTTAAAATTCTGTCCAAAGCGGTGCGGTTTTTCTCTAAAGATATATCCAAAACGGTCACTTGATCGTTTGGCGCG
>JACXTQ010000141.1 GCA_016919605.1 Methylovulum sp. | reverse complement strand
GTTTGGCACCAGGCCTGTGCTGTTGGGGCATCAGGGTTTTGGGTGATTAACATGCCACAGGGAGTCCATTCTGGGTCTAATCCGGTATCGGCGAGCAATTGCGCCATTAGATCAGGGTAGATTTTTAGGCTTTGTAAGACTAACGTACTGATGGCGGGTGCTTGCCGCCACGGGTAAATGGGCAGCAAAATGCCGCCGCCCGCCCAAGAAGATTCTTGGCCGATTTGATTTTTTTCAATCAGGGTGACGTTCGCACCCGCATGATGGAATTCGCGGGCGGTCAGCAAGCCGATAATGCCGCCGCCGATAAGGGTAATGTCTGGGGTTGTGGTCATGGATATCTGGGTCGTCTAAGTGTGCAAAGCTTACCGCCCTAGGCTAGTTTGCGCCAACTAGGTGCGGTGGTGGCGTTGCAAGGCGTGTTCAAGGGTGATTATAAGCCAAACGGAAGGTGTCCAAAAAAGTATTGTTTAACTCTTGGTTAGCTGGTTTTGTTGTTTTTGGCAGACAGAATTTTCATTTTACGTCATTTAATCGGTTATTTGTTGATAAATAACAAATTAATTGTAAATATAAAGTTACGTTAATGCTTGTGGGGAAATAGTTTTACATGCTAACATGTGTCGTGTGACAGACATTTTGTTGTATTCAAACAAAAGTTAATTATAATAACCCTCACGAGGTCGAAACGATGATGAAAAAAACTAAATTAGTTCTTGCTATCGCCACTGCAACTTTAACAATGGCTGGTTTGTTAGTTGCCCCACAAGCCGAAGCAAAATCTAAAGCTAAAAAACATAAACACAGCGTTACCACCACAACCACTTACAGCAGCTCAAGCCAACGTTATGCCGTACCTAGCTCCAACGCCCGTGTTGAAGCCCTAGAAGCACAATTACAATCCATGCAATATGAATTGCAATCGTTGAGATCACAAGTTGGCCGCCCTGCGGTTGACCCAGATTCTGCCAAGGTTCAAGAATTGGATCAGTGGATGAACACTGTTAAGTCTGAGCCTAAGTCAAACAGCAAAGAAAACTTGGTGTTCTTCCGTGGCGGTTATGGTTATGCGGATATCCATAGAGGTGGTACAGTTCCTGGAGCATCTGGTGCGCTTACGGCGGCAAGAGCCAATCAAGACGCATGGTACTTTGGTGCCGGTTTTGATTTTAAATTGGCCGATGATGTATTCGGTTTGGTAAGAGGTGCTGATGTATTCGCTGAGTTGATGTTTGACTATAAAGAGTTTGGCAAAAATCTGTATAACAGTCCCTACAGCACAACAAACAGCAAAGGTTTTGCAACTGTCAACCAATTAACCTTGGCTGCTTCACCTAAAATCAAATTTATGAAAGGCAGTGCGTTCAGACCTTGGTTAATCCCAGTCGGTTTTGAACTGAGTGTTATCAGCCCACCATCTGATGCCATTACCGTATTGAACCCAGGTATGCAATTTGGTTTGGGTGCTGATTACAAAGTCTGGCAAAATCTGTATGTCGGTGCGGATGCCCGTTACCACTACGCACCAGATAACATTGATGGTGTCAACACCAACGGCGCAACTGTCGGCGGTTTTGTCGGTATCGGTTTCTAAGCTTAACGCTTAACACCAATCCCAAAAAAGGAGGGCGTAACAGCCCTCCTTTTTTTATGCCTACAAAATGGGCTATTCATTGAGCTGTTGGACGCTTTGCTTTAGACTTACGGGTTAGGTGCATCTTAACCCGTGCCATCTGCAATTAACTGACAACCCCTTAAGCCATGAAAACCTTGTATCCAGAACTCCAGCCTTTCCACACTTTTTTTTTAGACACGGATTCGCCGCATTCGGTGTATGTCGAACAAAGCGGCAACCCTGAGGGTATTCCGGTTGTTTTTCTGCATGGTGGCCCTTGTTCCGGCACTAAACCCGATCATCGGCGGTTTTTTAACACCGACCTATACCATATCATCTTGTTCGATCAACGTGCGTGCGGCCAATCGTTGCCGTTTGGTGAGTTGAAAGGCAACACCACTCAGGATTTAATCGATGATATGGAACGCATACGCCAACATTTAGGGGTGGAACAATGGCTAGTGTTTGGCGGTTCTTGGGGTGGGGCGTTGGCCTTGTTGTACGCCCAGCAGCATACCGCCCGTGTTTGCGGCCTGATTATTCGGGCAGTATTTCTGGCGCGGCAACAGGATTTGGACTGGTACGCCAAAGACGGGGCGAACCGGATTTTCCCCGAACAATGGCAACGGCTTATCGACAGTTTGCCTGATCCCCATACTGATAATTTGTTAGCCAGCTTGTGCACGATATTTTGGGGTGAAGACACGGCACTGCAAACACGGGTTGCCAAAGAATGGTTGGCTTGGGGGGCGTTGACCGCCTTAGGCAGCAGCTACCAAGAAAGAGCTATGGAGATTACCGAGCTTACCTTTAAACACATCCGCATGGAATTGAATTTTGCCAAACACCGTTATTTCATTGGTGAAAACCAGATACTTGAGCAATGTGGCTTCTTACAAGCCATCCCTACGCGTATTATTCATGGTCGCCAAGATTTTCTCTGTCCTATCGAGGCGGGTATGAAGCTACACCAGGCTTTGCCATACGCCGATTATGTCATCTTGCCCACTGCCGGACATGTCGCCCAGCATGAGGAAATGATCGACGCGCTAGTGACCGCCACCGATGACTTTGCCTTAAAAGGTGGCTTTGGTGCATCGGTATGAGCGCCAAAAAACGTTTGATTATTGCCATGACCGGAGCGACCGGAGCTATTTATGGGGTCAGGATGTTGCAGGTGTTGCAACAACAGGAGCAATGGGAAACCCACTTGATTATTTCTTCGGCGGGAGTGGTCAACCTTAAGCATGAATTGGCTATGAAACGTGCCGCCTTGTACGAACTTGCCGATGTCTGCCACGGCATCAACGATATAGCCGCCAGCATTTCTAGTGGTGGCTTTAAGACCGAAGGCATGATTATCGCTCCGTGTTCGATGAAAACCCTCGCCGCTGTCGCCCATGGTTTTGGTGATAACCTGATTTCCCGCGCCGCCGATGTTGTGCTGAAAGAGCGGCGGCGGCTGGTGGTCATGCCCCGCGAAACGCCGCTGAACCTGATCCATATCCGTAATATGGCCAGCGTCACCGAAATGGGCGGCATTATGTTCCCGCCCATGCCCGCGTTTTACAGCAAATCCGATTCGATGATGGCGATGGTCAATGAAACCGTCGGGCGGGTTTTGGATATGTTTGGTGTCGATGTCACGGGCTTGTACACGCCTTGGGAGGGCTTGTAGCAGTGTATTTTTATGCGTTGAATTCACGCCATTTTAGTTTTTCAAAATGGCGTGAATTTGAACATGGCTTGAATGTTGATTACAAAAAGACCTTATTTTGTCAGGATTGGTGTGTGACGGACTCAGTATAAAATGAATCCGCTCTACAATGTCATTGTTTGAGAAAGGGATCCAACTCTATTTTATCGTTTTTCAAAGCAGGCTCTTGGCAAAATTGCATTCCCCATTGTGCCACCCTGCCAAATTTGAGGCGAATGGGCGTATATTGTAGACAAAATTTATCGGCAAGCCAGTCTGTTTCGTAATAAAGCAATTCTATATTTGCAGTAGGATGGTCGAGTTTATAAGGCTCGCCAAGCTTATCAAGCAATTCCTGTTTGCTCATGCCATCATAGATTATGTCTTTAAGGATGATTGAGCGATTCTGATTGGCAAAATAATAACTGCAACCTGGCAAAGTAACATAAACTAATGCTGGAATTATAATCAATCTTATTATTGTTGGCATAATAAAATTCATATTAGGTTGTTTAAAACGAATAGCCGAAATTTGCTGAAAAACCGTCTATGTCTTTAGCTGATGTATATGACATGCCAAGCCTGAAATCTTGTGAGTTTAATTGGCGGCGCAAAAAGTTTCCGGTACTTTTCGAGCTGTCTTCATGGGCGCTCAAACCAAAGTTAAAACCGACTTCTTGTTGGTTATCCGTATAAAGCACAGAGCCTGTAAAGCGTGTGTCATTAAAAAAAACTGTACCTGATAATTTACGTCCGAATATTTTGGGGCCTAAATAATGCGAATAATATGCCCCGTTTTTAAACACCGAATTAGTAATGTTAGGTACGTTTATCTTTACGTCATTCACTTTTAAATCCAAATATTGTGAAACAGATTGCGTGACATAATAGGAATACATGTTTTTAAAGCCGAGTACGCCTTCACCTATTGACAAATCGTAATCACTTAACAGGCCTCCTGCGTAAATGACGCTGGCATTTGCTACATTTTGGTCAGAGCCTACTGCTCCTCCGCGTACTATGGGTGTCAAAGACCATGAGTTTTTTAAGCCAAGCCAATGGGAAGCGGGCAATTTTACGCCTATGCCTAATGAGGCGCTGTAAGTAGGGGTCCCGTTTGCATCTACATAAGTAAGGGGTACACTAAGAACCAGTGCATAATGTTCATTAATATGCCAAGTAGTGCCAAGAGGAAGTGTAATGACATTAATGTTTTTATCTTGCACCGCATAACTGCCAAAACGTGCAGATAATGACATTTTATCATTCATATCAAAATCTTGTTGTTGCGAAATGCTGGTGGCACTAAAAGGCGTGCCCGTTACAGTGTTGGCGGGTGTCAATGAATTTGCCCTTTTGATAAGGTCGCTGGCATTGTTTTTTGCCCATGTGCTTAATAAACGTAAGCTCTCATCGCGCGTTGATCCCGAAAATGTTTGCGAAACTTGTAGGTCAGAGGATTGTAGGTGTAAAGCCGGGTCATTAGCCGCC
Source organism: Methylovulum sp. (assembly GCA_016919605.1). Taxonomy (GTDB): domain Bacteria; phylum Pseudomonadota; class Gammaproteobacteria; order Methylococcales; family Methylomonadaceae; genus Methylovulum. The sequence goes on along the minus strand of JACXTQ010000141.1, from coordinate 4,605 downwards.
CCACTGAGCTGAACCTTTGCCCCCAAAATATCGGCATTAATAACAGATTGGGGATCAAATCCAGACTTGCTCAGTCCGTCATAAATGGTTCTGACGGTGTAGAAATCGCTGCCGGGCTTGTCAAGATTCTCTATTGCCTGTCTTATGCTGTCGTATCCCTTGTAACTATGTGTCTCTGTGATTGTACGGTTTTGTTGGTCAACGACCTCTCCGCTGAGTGTTGCTATGTCTGCATGGACGGGCCCTGCTTTAATTAACAAAGAAGTTAGGGCAATGGCCAATAGAGGTTTGATTGAAGGAGCGTGGGCAATGTTATCGTTAGGGTGATCGCGGTAAGAAAGCATGAGGATATTTCCAATAAGTTAAAAAATAATCATATCTGGCATTATTTGTTTTTACATAAAAAACGTGAACAATTCAGCCCCTTAAAAAAAGGATTTATGATTTTAACTGATGTTGTAGCCTTATCCTAAAAATGTATTGTTAGCGGATGAAAAAGCGTTTAGATGTTAAGCTCTGACCAACTAATCCGATAATTTCTGTTTAGAAAGCTATGGGGGTTTGAATTAGATAGCATCAACAAAATCACAAGGCTTCAACAAAGGCTACAAAAAAATGTGGGCATTGAGTTTTGGGGTGCGCCCCATTACCAATTTGGCCATCAATAATCCTTACCCGCCAGCATCAGTTCTTCAATAAAATGCTGGCTGTATAAGGGCAGGTAATTTTGTTTTAGATAGGCAATTTTAGTGCTTGAGTGCGGGATCAGGTGCGATAAGTCACGCGCAACCAAATCCTGGTCGATGTCGGCATCGTAAGCCATGCCGGCAATCAACCCGACCCCCATCCCTAAACGGACATAAGTCTTGATAACATCGGTGTCCGCCGCCGCGAGGATAATATCCAGCTCGCACCCCGATTGTTTAAAGGCCGCTTCAATATTGGAGCGGCCTGTAAAGCCGAAGCTGTAAGTGAGTATCGGATAAGCGGCCAACCGTTGATAACTCAGTTCGCCTTCGCATAAAGGATGGTCTTTGGGCATGACCACGCTATGGTGCCATTCATAGCACTGCTGGGTGACCAGATCAAAATCAGCCGCGACCTTTTCGGTACAGATGGCAATATCAGCTTTGTGCACATGCAACTGATGGATCAGTTGTTCAGGTGATGCCTGCACCATATAAATCCTGACTCCAGGATATTTTTTGCGGAACTTTTGGATAGGTTTGGGCAAAAAATATTTGGCTTGGGTGTGCGTGGTGGCGATATGGATAGTGCCTTGGTTACTGTCGAGAAAATCGGCGGCGATGGCTTGGATATTCAGTTTCGCTTGGCAAATGGCGGCCACTTCCGACATGACTTGTTTGCCTAACGGTGTCAGTGCCATCAATTTTTTACCGCTGCGCTCAAATAGCGGCGAACCTAGTTCTTCCTCAAACAATTGCAATTGTCGGCTGACTGCTGACTGGACAACGTGCATTTTTTCGGCGGCCTTGGACAGGTTGAGTTGGGTTTCCTGTAAAATACGCAACAGTTCGATTTGGCTTAGGTTCATGGTTTTCGGGTTCAGTTCAGAATGAGGGTTAAAATGCTTGGCATTATATCTTTAAATTAGATATTAAAATCTAATCATATCGCTTTGTTAAAAGTAAAAATGCCTTTAATATGCTTTCCAACGGGGGGACATAAGCAATAAGGTCAAACTGACCCAGTGCTGTTCCGGCCTACCCAGACAACAATACAAAAATTAGGAGAAAAAAATGCCTTTACAGCAGCTCGTCAACCATTTCAATGATCGTTTTGCCAATGAACATCATTCCAGCCTGCACCCTTTTATTTTGGAAAACAACCGCGTCAGCGGTCTGTTTGGGCCTATCCGCATCAGCAGCAGCTTCACGCCGGTACGTTCCGCCGAGAACTATGAGGTGCTGACCGGGCATATTGCCCAATTGACGGTGGCACCTTATGATGGCGTCCAACATTCGGTGCGGGATGCCCAAAAATCAGCGGTGGATTTTCAATCCATCATCAATCTTGACCGACTGTCCAGAACTGTGCACATGTTGAATTACTTGCCTTTCTCCCATTTGGGTGGGGTCTTGTTCCTGGATGTCGATCCACGCCATGTGTTAGGGGTTACTAGCAATCACGGGGCTTATTTTGAAGAAGTTATCGCCAAATGCGGTTTGGCGACAAAAAATGTGGTGATTTCAATCGCCGTCAATAATTTTTATGCCTTGCATCATGATGAACTGCTTGAGGGTTTGCAAAATTATCGGCAACGGGGCTATAAAATCGCCCTTAATATTGGTCATTTGTATAGTGCAAATGGCTTGGTCGATTTAATCACTAAAGTGTCTCCAGATTATGTGCGTGTCAATGCCCCAGGTTCAGGGCAAGGTGATCTGGACGTACAAATCACTTGGCCTTCGGCATTAAGCTCGTTGAAAGAGTTGGTTGATTTGGTGGGCGGACAAGCTGTCCTGCAACAAGTTGACGAAAAAGAACAGGCGTTCATCGTTTCCTCAGTCGGTTTCAATCTGGTGCAAGGCCGTTACTACGATCTGTTGGCCGTTGACCATTTAAGATGCTTGTAAGCTCTCCATGGGAGTTGCCCTATACTCCCGCCCTCTAAACCCTCTTCAAGCGAAGGGGGTCTTTTTTATCCCCGCATCACCTTCCTGCCTGTGTATCTTTAAAGGTTGCCCCGCGCCCGAAAAGCTGTTTCGAGGGCGGGGCAGTTAACGTCTAATGAAACCAATGGGCATTACGGATACGCAAATCCACCTTATCGCCGCGCTGTAATTGCAAGCGTTTGAACTGCTCGTTGGGCATTTCCGCATAGACTGCCGCTTTGTCGCCTTGGGCGGCATTCTTGACTAGCTCAATACGAATTAACGCCCCCAGATGTTGCCAGTCTTTCAGAATTGCCGGGGCGACAGTCTCATCTGTGGCTTTTTGCACATCTATATCATGCGGGCGGACATGGGCGGTTTTGCCGCTTTGGTTGTCAACCGGCAAGCCTGACGATTGTAGCCAGATGGCCTCGTATTCATCGGCGGTAAACACATTGGTTTGGCCGATAAAGCGGGAAACAAAGGCATTGGCGGGATGGTCATAAATGTCGCTGGGCGCGCCTTGCTGTTCGATACGGCCTTGGTTAAGCACCACGACTTGGCTGGCGACTTCCATCGCCTCTTCTTGGTCGTGGGTGACGAAAATGCTGGTGACGTTCAGTTCATGATGCAGGTTTCTCAGCCATTGCCGCAAATCTTTGCGGACACTGGCATCCAAGGCGCCAAATGGCTCATCCAGCAACAGCACTTCCGGCTCCACCGCCAAAGCCCGCGCCAAGGCGATCCGTTGGCGTTGTCCACCGGATAATTGGTCTGGGAAGCGGTCATGTAGCCAATCCAACTGTACCAAGCTCAACAAAGCATGGACTTTTTTGGCAATGTCGGCTTCGGATGGGCGGTGTTGCTTGGGCTTGACGCGCAGGCCGAAAGCGATGTTGTCAAATACCGTCATGTGCCGGAACAGGGCGTAATGCTGGAAGACAAAACCAATGCCGCGATGGCTGACATGCTGTTCGGTCTTGTCCTCGCCATTGAGCAGCACCCGTCCTGAATCGGCTTGTTCGAGTCCGGCGATAATGCGTAACAGCGTGGTTTTACCGCAACCGGAAGGGCCGAGCAGGGCGACCAGTTCGCCTTCGGGGATTTCTAGGTCAATATGGTTAAGTGCGGCGAATTGGCCAAAATTTTTGCTGATGTCGGAAAGTATGATGCTCATGGTGTTTTCTCAAAATTGATGTAGGCAGTTGCATGCCTGATGTTATTAAGCGGCTATTTGCCCTGCCGCCATTCCAAAACCGATTTCAAAATCAAAGTGACAATGGCCAGGCCCGCCAAGATTGACGCACTGGCGAAGGCACCGACAAAATCGTATTCGTTATAACTGACTTCGACATGTAAGGGCAGGGTGTTGGTCAGGCCACGGATGTGCCCGGACACTACCGAAACCGCGCCAAATTCGCCCATCGCCCGTGCGTTACATAACAGCACACCGTACAGTAACGCCCATTTGATGTTGGGTAAGGTAATCTGAAAAAACATCTGCCAGCCGCTCGCGCCTAACGACAACGCGGCTTCTTCTTCCTCGCTGCCCATTTCCTGCATCAACGGGATCAGCTCACGGGCGACAAACGGGAAGGTGATGAACAAGGTCGCCAACACAATCCCCGGTACGGCAAAAATGATTTTGATGTCATGGTCGGACAGCCAATGCCCGAACCAGCCTTGGGCACCGAACATCAGCACGAAAATCAGGCCGGAAATGACCGGTGATACTGAAAACGGCAAATCAATCAATGTGGTCAACAAACTTTTACCGGTGAATTCAAAACGGGTGATGGCCCAGGCGGCGCAGACACCGAGCAGGGTGTTCAGCGGTACGGTGATCAGGGCGGTCAGCAAGGTCAAGCGCAATGCCGCTTGTGCATCCGGTTCGCCCAATGCGTTGACATAAGCCGTCCAACCTTTGGCGAAGGCTTCAGTTATGACGATGGCTAAGGGCAGGCATAAAAACAGCACAATAAACCCTAAG
>JACXTQ010000140.1 GCA_016919605.1 Methylovulum sp. | reverse complement strand
TTTTGTGCAACCACTACCGGACAGCCGGTGTGCCTGGCAATCAGCACCGCTTCATCACCGACTTGCGCGATAGGGCTGTCTGGGCCCACTTGTTGAGGGGCTAAGGTTTGGCCGCCATAGCCACGGCTGATAACGCCAGGACGAAACCCTGCCGCTTTTAGTCGGTGTACTAGCTCGATTAGCAATGGCGTTTTGCCTGTGCCACCGACCGTAATATTGCCGATGATAATGACGGGAACCGGCAGGGTATAGGTTTTTAACACCCCAATACGATACAGCCACCTGCGCAACCGCACTATATCGCTGAACAAAAATCCTAAAGGCATCAGCCAAGTGCCGATAATCGGATCGTTATACCATATATTTTCGATACAGCGGATGAGGGCTTTTTTCATTGCTCAGGCTTGGTTTCGGTGGCAAAGCTAATTTGGTTGAAACCCACGGCATTGGCGGCTTCCAGTGCGGTAATCACCGCTTGATGCGGGGCTTTGCCATCGGCATTAATGATAAAAGGTACGGGAGCGCCCGGTTTGTGGCGTTTGCGTAAGGCTTGGATCAGTGTTTCCGCTTTTTTGTTAACCAATTCATGGCTGGCCCCGTCACTGTCTTCCAGATAATACACGCCATTGGCATCAATGGTCAGCCGAATCATTTCCAGCACCGCTTCCGATTTTTCACCCGCCGCTTCCGGCAGTTTGACCTTAACTTGGGTCTGTTTGCTAAACGTGGTGCTGACCATAAAAAAGAACAGCAACAGCAACACCACATCGACCATTGAGGTCATGGATATTTCTGGCGTGATACGTTTTTTGCGGTGGAACTTCATTCAATATCCTCACGGTCGCCATGCAGGATGTCGATCAGCTTCAAGGCTTCCGCTTCCATATAGACAACATACTCATCGACCAAGCGTTCAAAATAACGGTGGAAAATTAGGCTGGGGATGGCCACCGTCAAACCGGCGGCGGTAGTGATTAAGGCCACCGCAATACCGCCCGCCAACACCGAAGGGTCGCCCACGCCCTGAGCGACAATGGCGTTGAACGCTTGGATCATACCCACCACCGTCCCCAATAGCCCCAATAGCGGGGCAATCGAGGCGATAGTGCCCAAGGCGTTAAGAAAGCGCTCCAACTCATGAACGACTTGGCGGCCCGCTTCTTCGATGGCTTCTTTCATCACATCGCGGCCATGCTGGCTATTGGCCAGCCCTGCCGATAGGATAAACCCTAATGAGGAGCTATTTTTCAAGCGTCTTAAGATAGACTCATCCAGCCTTTTCTCACGCGCAATCCGCCACACTTGCGTCACCAAATCGGCTGGCAACACCTTGCTTTTTTGTAACGACCAAAAACGCTCGACAATGATTGCCATAGAAATAATGGAACATAAAATGAGGGGTAGCATCAACCAGCCACCGCTTTTAATGATTTCAAACACGGGATATCCTGATGGGTGGGAGTTAAAAGATAAGGCGCTTAAGCTAGAGTGATAGGTGTATATAAAATGGCTTCGAACTATGTGCTTATCTTATCATTTTCTCGGCCTATCCATATATAAGCAATCAGCAAGGCGACCCCGCAAAACCAGGCGGCGGCGGTGTAAATGCCCGTCGCGCCAATAGTGTCAAAATAATAGCCGCTGGCATAACTGCCTACCATACCTCCCAATCCAGCGCTAAAGCTATTATATAAAGCTTGGCCTTTGCCTTGGTGTTGGTTGCCGAAATACCGATGCACTAGATGTATTGACGCAACATGCGCCCCGCCAAAGGTCATCGCGTGTAACAATTGCGCAACTATCAGCCAAGCGGTGGAATTTGCCAGATAAGCAATCAACAACCAGCGCACGATACCTAAGCTGATGCTGGTTAGCAGTAAGGTGCGTAAGGAAATCCGCGCCAATAGGCGGCGCATAAAAATAAATAGGATAATTTCCGCAATCACCCCCAACGCCCAAAGGCCACCTATCATGGTGGCCGAATACTGGTGCTGTTTTAAAACGATAGAATAAAACACATAATACGGCGAATGGGCGATTTGCAATAAGGCGCACACGCTAAAAAAGGCGATGACTTCGGGTTTGGTCAAAATATGCCCTAAACCACGGGTTTGTGTGCCGTGGCTAATCGCCCGCGCTTCGGGTATGCTTAACGCCGCCAGCCCGATACCCAGCAACAGGACAATAATGATGTGGGGCAACAACGTCAGTGGCAATCGGTCAATCAGCCAGCCTATGCCCAGCACCGCGACGATAAAGCCGACCGAACCCCACAGCCGTATCTGGCTGTAACGGTGGGCTTCGGTTTTTAAATGCGCCAGCGTCACCGCTTCAAACTGCGGTAAGGCGGCGCTCCAGAAAAAACTGAACACCAACGTCACCCAGATAAATTCATTATAGCTGTGAATGTATAAAAAACCGCAAAAACCCAAAGTCGCTAAGAACGAGGCTAAGCGGATAATTGGCAAGTTTTTGCCCGTATGGTCGGCAATCCAGCCTAAACTGTTGGGGGCGACAATCTTACAACCCAGCAGTAACGCTGATAATTGGCCGATTTGTACGGTATCAAACCCCACTTGTTTAAGATATAGCCCCCAATAAGGCACAAAAGCACCGAGCGCGGCGAAATAAAACCAATAAAAGCTTGAGAGTCGCCAGTAGGGGATGGGCATGAAGTTAATGGGTTAAGTCGTAAGTTTCGGTTGTGAATTGTATTCAAAAGTAAGCGTTTTTTAGAAAAGTCCAAGGGCTAATTCAGCTTACCACTTCATAAAAGGTGGCGCACTGATAGGATGTTTGGAAAACCATCCCCACGCCAATTGCAGCAAACGCTTATGGAATCCAGCGTTAGGAAACTGATTTTTGACGTGGTTGACATAAGCCTTAGGCAATCCGGCCCTTAGCCAGCCTAAGGAGAAATCCACCCAGTCAGCTTTACGGAACACGTCAACCAAGGGGTAACGCGCATCCGTATAGGGTTTGAATTTATGGTGCATGTCTATCATTAGGGTTATTTCATCTACCCACTGTTCCTGATGGTTTTGCCGCAAATACTCGCCCGCTAGGCTAATGGAGGGGGGAAGGTAATCAACCGTATCATGGGCCCAAATGCCCAGATCATGAAAGCAAGCGGCAATAATGACCTTATCACGTTCTTCATCCATACACTCGTGCAGGGCAAAACAAAAATGCACCATCCGGTAGACGTGGTTTTTATAGCCCTGATAATCGTTGCCGATAGTCGCTTGCCATGTTGCCATTATTGTTTCTAATAAGGGGATAGGGGCTTCGATGGGCATAATGGATTTCTCTGCTGGCGGATAAAGGCTAGGATAGTGTCAGTCATCAGTTATCTTCACCTACCATTATAGCTAGGAAGATGGATGTGTGGACATTTTTTGAGATATTGAAAAATGTCATGATGAATCGCTATCGCGATGATTATTTTAATCGGGTTCTCGCACCCGAAGGCGAGATACTTTCTTTTGCTCCGCCAAAAGAAAGTATCCAAAGAAAAGGCGGCCCGATTGCCGCTTAATCCTGCGCTCCTCAGTTTTGTCGGAGGTCGGCAGAGCGGGCTTCCTGCCCGCCTGCCAACGCGCGGCATCCCTGCCGCGCCCCTTCGGACCAGTTCCGACAAAACTTGCGGTGCTCGGCGCGGCAAACGGGAGCAAAACATGTTACTGCGTAACATCATTTATCAATTGGGCTTCAAGTTTTATAGCTTATCGTCCAAACCGGATTGTTCATGAATACAGCATACGGGATAATGCGGTCATGTTCTTGGGCGTTGAGACTAAAAGCATCATTAAAAGGCAAGATAACCGGCCATAAGTAACACGCCGTTTGTGCCAAACACCATCCCCTAAAAAGGATAAACAATAA
>JACXTQ010000139.1 GCA_016919605.1 Methylovulum sp. | reverse complement strand
TCAGCTCTTGCCAAAAATCGCCCGCACGGTGGTATAAATCGGTAAAGCTTTCGCCATTAGGTGGCGGGCTGTGGACAAAATTATCCGTCCAATAGCGCAAAGCGTCCGCGTCAATGTCATTAAAAGGGATATTTTCCCAATCACCGAAATTGATTTCCAGTAACCGCCCATCAAGCTGCACATTGTTGGACAAACACCGCGCCAACTGCTGGCAACGGTTTAAAGGGCTAGAAAACACGGGGCAATCGGCAGGTATAGTCGGCAATTTTTCGCGGATTTTTCGCAACTCATCGGCAAAACCCTCTGCCAAGGCAATATCCGTTTGCCCATAACACAAACCAGGCGTGGCCGCCGTCTGGGTGTGGCGGATCAGATAAATGTCCATAACGCGCTCGCCCCCAAATAAAACATCACTTCCGCGATTTGTTGCGCCGCACCCAAACAATCACCCGTATAACCACCGATATGGCGGTGAAAATATCGACCCAACCCAACAGTTGCCAACAGCATCGGCAAGATTGCCAGCCAGCACCACACCGGTAACAGTGCTAACGGCAGCAACGCCCAAACGGCGGCAAACCCTAACGCCAAGACATTCGGCCTGAACACCGCCGCCGCACCTTTGCTGTCATCAGCCCGCGCATAAGCGTATTGGTGCATCAGCAACAACGGCGGCCAACGGCTAACGCTATGCCCCGCCCACAACAGCCACGGCACAACGGCGACTGGCAGAGCCGCCAACACACTTATTTTTAACAGCAACAACAACCCTATGCCAATGGCCCCGAAAGCCCCCACCCGCGAATCTTTCATAATTTCCAAAATCCGCTGCTTACCCCAACCGCCGCCAAAACCGTCACAGACATCGGCAAAACCATCTTCATGAAACGCTCCGGTGATGAAAATACCGGCGATCACTGCGAGAATAGCGGCGGTCAACGGCGACCATAATAGTGCCGCCAAATAAAACACCGCCGCAGACCAGCCCCCGACCAGCCAACCGACCAACGGCAAATAGACGCTGGCTTGGGGAAGTTGTTGGTAATCTAAGCCTTGTGGAGTGGGCAAGCGGGTGTAAAAACTTAGGGCGAGTTGGAAGCGTTTTAGAGAGGGCATTTAAGATTGACCAGTCCCCTAAATTAGGGATAAACAGATAGTATCAACACGTTTTAATGGTGTAATACCTTAAATTAGCAGGGGATTTTACAAAATAAAATAGAATCCATTAGGGTTAAATGATTTTATATTCATAAGAATTATGCTAAAGTCCGCAACGTCATGTAGCTAATTAAATAGGCTTAATATCTAAGCAGTTACAGACCCAATAATAATAACTACAATGAGGATTAGATAGACATGAAATTATTAAAACACGCTGCCGTAGCCGCCACATTGGCGCTGTCTTTAGGATCTTTTTCGGCTACGGCTGATGTCTGTTTGGGCATGGCCTGTATGTATAACAGAATGACCCCGGTTGAAGGGATTGATGCCACTAGGGGGCAAATCTCGGAAGCTTTAAAAGCCATCACTGACAATGCCGGCGCTGAGGCCATTGTCGGCAATATCAAAGAAGCCTTAAAATTAAGCAAAGAAATCAATGCCAATGATAAAGTTGACCGTAACCGTAACCGTGCCAATGATTCTTTGAAAAAAGCCCGTGGCGCGGTAAATAGCGGTGATATGGCCAAAGCCACAGAACAGCTAAAAGAAGCTGAAAAACGTTTTGCCGATCTTAAAAGCATGCTCGATTTAAGTTTGGATGATAGGGTATCACAACAAACCCCGATGATAAACCGTATCCTGGACACACCAGACAGATAAGCTCTTTAAAAGGCGTGGCGTAAATGCTGATGTTCGCGCTTGCACCACGCCCATACAGCCTACCATAATATACAGCATTAAACGGCAGGGTCTTGAATACTGATTTGCCTACACTAGGCAATATAGCTAAAGCGCAATAAAATGATGTCGTTCGTGGTAAGCTTGTCGAACCACCACAGCCCTTCGACAAGCTCAGGGCGAACGGCTTTACAATCAAGTTATACTACGTTAGCTATATCTGCATAACCTCATGAAAACCATCCCCGTCCTCGATCTTAAAAATCGGCAAGTCGTCCATGCCAAGCAAGGCGACCGTGCACATTATTTGCCTATCCACTCTAAGCTCTGCCCTGTTGCCGATATATTTGCGGTGCTGGAGGCTTTTTTGGCGGTAGCCGATTTCGACACGTTTTATATTGCCGATTTGGATGCCATTACGGGGCAAGGCCACCATGACAGTCTGATAGCTCAGGTGCTGGCGGCTTTCCCTGAAATTAATTTTTGGGTGGATAAGGGCTATCAACATCAACAGGCAAATACCCTACCCGCTTATGACAATTATTTGCCGGTGCTGGGCAGTGAGTCTTATGGGGCTACCACCCTCAGCGAGTTGGCTGCGTTTGATAAGCGGTTTGTGCTGTCCTTGGACTATGCACCCAGTGGGGTGGCGCTAGGGGCGGCACAATTGTTTACGGAAGTAGGGTATTGGCCTCAGAATATTATTATCATGGCTTTGGCACAAGTGGGCAGTGGACTAGGGCCGGATTGGGCGCGGCTTAAAACATATTGTGCAGCCTATCCCGATTACAATTTCATCGCGGCAGGCGGGGTGCGGCATCTTGGCGACTTACGGGCGTTAAGCGATATGGGGGTCAGGTGCGCCTTAGTGGCGAGCGCCTTGCATTCGGGGGCGATTGGACGTGGGGAATTGCTGAATTTAAGGCAAAAAAATACCCCAGCGAACTGAGGTATTTTTAACATCCGTTAAACTAAAAAGCTTATGCTTCGTTGTTAACTGCGAATGGGTGTTTTGCGTCTTTTTTAGCAGCTACAACTTCAGCAGCAGTGGGTGAACCGTCTACTGCGCGTTTCAGAGCTTCTTTAGTGGCCGCATAATTGAATGATTCAATTTTAGCGTCGTCTTCAGCCATCCAGTGGATGAATACACCAACAGAGATGAACAGGTCATCAGCTTCGTCAGCTGGGATAGTGCCGTCTTCCACACAATCAGCAACAGCCATAGCAACAGCACGTTGTGCTGGGCCAAACATTTGTACAGCTTGTTTAGAGCCTTTGATAGTTACTTTGTTGAACAAAATAGTCGCAGGTTTAACCATCAGGTTAGGAGCAACAACAGCCAACAGAGTAGAGAAACCGTCTTTGTTGTTTGTCAAAGCAGTTGCGAAAGCAGTTTCAGCAGCTGAACCTCTTGGGCCAATGATCAAGTCAATGTGAGCGATTTCGTTGCCGTCGCCAACCAATGATTCGCCGACGCACAATTTAGTAATTTTTGCCATTTTTGTTTTTCCCCTGTGAAGAAAAAGGTTGAAAGGTTAAGCTAATTTTGACACCGTCTGTGTCTTGTTATTTGTTTTTGGAAACAAATTCTTGATGGGTAGAGTCATGTCCACTCTTCCTGTAAAAGTACCGCCAGCAACGTTGCTACGGTCATATCTGCTGTGGTGCCTGGATTTATCCGTTGGGCTTTAAGCGTTGCATCGGCTCGATACAGCAAAGGCAATGCTTGCTCAGGGTTTGGCGTTGCCAAAATCTGGGTGAGCTGAGCCATTGTTTGCATAATCATTGGAGAATGCTGCTTGCCATATTTTCTTTCAATGTGGCTGTCAGGAAATCGGCTTAACATCGTTGTATAAACCATTACCGCTGACCAGCTTTTGCTCTGCCATATATTCTCACCATTATAGTAGGTTGGTAAGGCAAAATCAAAAATATCTTCATAATCCGTAAGGTATTGAAGCGCAATACGATCTTTATCGGCGGCTAGTTGCATCGCGGCTTTTAGGGTAACGGTCGCCGCAGTATGCACGTCTTGTTCTTCGGCTTTTCCCAAACCACCGGGCGCGGCCAAGGCAATAGCGCGGAACACCCAGTCGGCATCGCTGAGGGTCGTAGCATTCAATACGCACCTTAAAGCCTCACGCAAGCTTAGGCCAGAGGGATTAAGAGCCGCTTGCAGCAAGGGTGCCGCCAATAGGATAATACCCAAATTGGTATTGCACCCCACCGCCTCGCGGGTAGCCTTGACGGCATAATAGATTTTTTCGCCCAGCGAAAAGTTGGGATTACTGATAGGTCCCGCGCTGACGGATGCGCTGATCCTGAAATCCTCGACCGACATGTCGTGCCCTTCGCTGTATACGCTGACATTACCAGGCTTGAAGGCTTG
>JACXTQ010000138.1 GCA_016919605.1 Methylovulum sp. | reverse complement strand
CATAAGAACACTTCAACAGTGTTGAACATAATAGATAAGTCCAGGAATAAGCTGTAATTTTTGACATAATATAAGTCGTACTGGAGTTTCTGGATAGTGTCATTTTCATTGGCGCCATAAGGGTAGCATAGCTGCGCCCAGCCGGTAATACCCGGTTTGACACGATGCCTTTCCCGATAATAAGGGATCCTTTCCTCAAAACCATAGACAAATTCGGGGCGTTCCGGGCGAGGGCCGACAAAGCTCATTTGTCCGCTAAACACATTAAAAATTTGTGGCAGCTCATCAATACGGCATGTTCTGATAAATGCGCCCACGCGGGTGACACGGTTGTCCTTAGCTTGCGCCCATTGCGCACCGTTTTTTTCGGCATCGGTGAACATGCTCCTAAATTTTAGCACTTCAAAATGTTTGCCCTCTTCACCCACCCGTATTTGCCGGTACAGTATCGGGCCACGGCCACCACTTTCCAGATAAATGGCCAAGGCGGTCACAAGCATCACCGGCCAAGTGACCAACAACAGCAAAGAACTGGCGAATAAATCAAACAAGCGTTTTTCCCAGACCCTTAAGCCGCCTTGGGCAAATCCGTCACAAAAAATGAGCCAGCCCGGATAGGTGTTTTCTAAGGAAATGATACCTTGTTCACGCTCATAAAAACTGACCATGTCAATGACTCTCAAGCCGGACATTTTGCAGTCTAACAAGCTTTTTAACGGCATGAAGCGGCGGTTGTCATCTAAGGCCACCACCAGTTCATCGGCTTTTAAGTTTTCGGCGATCTCACGGATATTGTCATTGTCGGCATAAATAATTTGCTGTTGGTCAACATTGACCTCTTCGCCGGGCAGGCTGACGAAACCAACGACAATAAAACCTTTGTGGATAAACGAATTGTTGATTTCACCCAATTTGTTGGCTTTGATACCGCTGCCAATGATCAGCACCCGTTTTTTAAATTTTTCCAAATTGGCAAATTTATAAAACAGGTCACGGGTCAACATGATGCCAATTAAGGCGAACAAAATGGCGACGGCCAAAACGCTGCGCCCTATTAAAATGGTTGGGATGAAGTAATAAATGACAATTAAGATAATGGTTGCCAAGACAAAGCTGGCAGTGGTGCGTGCCAACAAATTGTAGTCCTGCAAGCTTAAGCTACGTCGATAAAGCCCCATTGCCGAGTAGGACAGGCTCATGATAACGGCAAAGATTAAGCTGGAAAGGAGAATTTGCTCAAAACTATACCACGCATGTTCGGCCAAAAAACGCACACCAATGCCAATGTACATGGCGGCAAAAAAAACTGAAAACTCTATTATCAGCAGTGACAAATAGGCCCTAGATATGTAGTGTCGGAATATACGGATCACAAACGTCCCTTTTTACTAAATCAATGCAAGTTTTTGAGCAAGTTTTCCACATGGACTATGGGGATAGCATAAGTGATCCCGCTGGGATGGGACAACACGCTTTCCTTGCTTTCCTGCACAAAAACCTTATCGATCACGGCAATAACCTGCCCGTCATCGGCATCATAAACGGGGCTGCCGCTATTGCCCGGATACGCGGTGGCATCCAGTTGGAAGACCTTATACGGTTCATCCAGGCGTTTTAGTACCTTAGGGTTGATTTGCCCGGACTTTATGCTGGGAATGACATTGGGGGTAATGGCCGAAACCATGCCCCGATGGGTGACAGGATACAAGCCCAAAACCATGCCGATGGGGTAGCCGGTAAAGGCGTACACTTGACCCTCCCTGACAGCGGCGGTGTCACCCAATTTAAGGGCGGGCAACGGGTCGCTGATTTTTAACACCGCCAAATCATGCGCTTTATCGCTGGCCACTTCAGTGGCGAGCTGCATCCGCTCCTCATCCGCTTGACGGTAAAAAATGGCGATTTCTTCCAGATGGTCGCGGTCTAACGATTCTGGAACGACATGGGCGTTGGTGATCACTAGATTACCCGCTCCGACCACGAACCCCGTGCCCAAAAAATTGGCACGCGGGCTACGTTTGGGCAGATAAGTGCCAACGGCGACAATACCCGGTTTAATTTTGGCTAAAGTATCGGGCAGCTTGGAATCGGCCAGCAACTGTGCCGATGCCGTTGCCAGCACCGTACATAAGAGCGCACCCCGTAATTTCATAGTATTGTGATCCATTTGAATTGTTCGGCCATGATAATAATTTACCTTTTTTTGGGTATTATTACCTTGAATTGTCAATATTGACAAATGATTAAGTGGCCGCTATGTAAGCGGCCACTTAAAAATTTTGGCAACTGCCAATAGGGATTATAGATGATGCAGATAGCTATTTTATGACAAGCCGTTGGTGTCACCGTTTATCAGCCCCCTTATTTTTCATTTGCTTGGGTATTGCGTCGGCCATATTGATACTTGAACTTGCGCTTTAATAAGCCCGCCGGATCATCGGGGATGCGTTTTAGCCATTGTTCATTGGCTTGCTGTTGTTCTGCCGACTCTACGGAGACGGCGGCTTCTGGTTTTTGCGCTTTGTCCGCACCCGGTTTTTGCGTAGCCTGCTGCGCCGCTTTTGCCGCCTGTTCTTCGGTCATCCTGTCCTTATCCGGCTGTGGTGATGGCTTTTGGGAGTCTTGCGATGGTTGCAAGGCGCTATCGTCACTGGGGCGTTCTGGCTTGGCTTGCGGCTTTTGCTGGTTATCGGCATTATCTTGCCCCTGTTGGCCGTCTTGAGGTTGCCCGGCATTTTTATCTTGTTGGGATTTATCGTCCGCCGACTTATTGTCATCTTGCGATGATTGTTGATCGTTTTGCTCAGGTTTAGGTTTGGGCTTTGCCAGTTCTTTAGCGACCACATCCCTGGCATATTGGCTGTCGGCATCATCGGGTTTGATGGCCAAGGCTTGGTCGTAGGCTTTTAAGGCCGCCTCCAATTGCCCGGATTGCGCCAAGGCATTGCCCAAATTATAAAAATAATCGGCATTGTCAGGTTGCGGAGCCGCCTGATAGGCTTGCACCGCCTTATCGTACTCCCCAGCCTGATAATGTGCCGCCGCTTTCCATTGGCTATCGGTAAATTGTTGGGCGGCCTCGGTATAACGCCGTTGCTGGTATTTTTGTTGCGCCTGTTGGTCGGGGGTTTGCCACACATCCTGCCAACCCAGCGCATAACTGTTTTGTGGTAGGGGCAGCAACAGTAAAAAGCCGATAGCCAACACCCCTTTCCTAAAGCCTAAAGCCGCCAATGGCAAGATTAACAGCAACAGCCACGGGCCTTCATCATTCCATACCGCCACCCTAACATCACTATTGCTCTTGTCATCGGGTTGGGCGGCTTGGTTTAAGGTTGCCAATAAGGCTTTAATGTCGCTGTCATCGGCGCTGATGGTTTGGTAAGCGCCATGGCCCGCTTGCGCCAATTGCTTAAGCAGCCCCGTATCCATTTTGGGAATAATAATGCCGCCTTGGCTGTCTTTGACAAAACCGCCATCAGCTTTGGGGACGGGGGCGCCATCGGTGGTGCCGACCCCTAAAACGGATAGTTGGTAACTGCCTAACGCCTTGACGACGCGCGATAAATCACTGGCATCAATACCGTCAGTGACCAAAATGACTTGGCCTTTTTGCAGCCCGGCTTGCTTGAATAACTCGACCGCCTTGGTGATTGCGGCCTGGGTATTGCTGCCGGTGCTGGGCATGATGTCGGTGGTCAAAGCCGACAGTTGGCTGTCTATCGTTTGGGTGTCATCGGTCAATGGCGTTACCGTAAAGGCCGCCCCGGCATAAACCAACAAGGCCGTTTGCCCGTCTTTACGTTGTCTTAACAAATCGGCGATTTTATAACGCGCCCGTACCAAGCGGCTGGGCTTGGTGTCCTGGGCATCCATAGAACCGGACAAATCCAAGGCGATCACTAGCGCCGAAGCGTTCCTGAACGCTGGCATGGCGACTTGCCGCCACGTCGGCCCCGCCAGGGCAATGACCGCCAAACCAGCGGTGATTGCGCCTATGCTTAAGAGGCCACGGACAGGCCGTCCAGCTTTTTCTTGTAACAAATACGGCAACAAGGCCTCATCACACACCGATGTCCAGATACCTTGGTTCAACTTGCTCCGCCATAGCAACGCCACTAAAGCCATTAGCGGCACTAGACCTAAGAGCATTAAGGGTCTGATAAAATGAAAATCGGCCAAGCCCATCACCACCTCACCCGCAACGCGGACACGCCCGCCGCCAACAGCAAGGCGGCCGCCAAAGGCCAATAAAACAGCTCGCTGTGGGGACGGTAATATTGTTTGTCTTTTTCGATAGGTTCCAACTTATCCAACAACCTATAAATATTGTCCAGCTCCTCGGCATTACGGGCGCGAAAATAACGCCCGCCGGTGCTTTCGGCAATCTTGATGAGGGTCTTTTCATCCAAGTCCATCGACGGGTTGACCTTGCGGTTGCCGAACCAGCTACGCACCAGCATTTCATCCGCGCCTATGCCTATCGTGTAAATCTTTAATTTTTTCGCCTGTGCCAGTTCCGCCGCTTTTAACGGTGAGACTTCACCTGCCGTATTGGCACCATCGGTCATTAAAATCAACACACGGCTATTTTCCGGTTGTTGCCCTAGGCGTTTGACCGCTAAGCCGATAGCATCGCCGATGGCGGTATTGTCGCCGGCCAGCCCCAGTTGCGCCTCATCCAATAAGGTCATTACCGTTTTTCGGTCAAAGGTCAGCGGGGTTTGTAGGTATGCTTGGGTACCGAACAAAATTAGGCCGATACGGTCGCCGACGCGGCGGTTAATAAAATCATTGGCGACCGCCTTGGCGGCGGTCAACCTATCAACGGGTTCTTTGTTGAGAAAAAAATCCTGCGCCTCCATACTACCGGACAAATCCACCGCCAACATCAAATCACGCCCACTGATAGCCTG
>JACXTQ010000137.1 GCA_016919605.1 Methylovulum sp. | reverse complement strand
CCGAACATCTGAAAAAAGTTGGCATCCCCGTATTGGACTTAAACGCGGTCGGCCCACTGCAAGTGTATGTGGACGGGGCGGATGAGATCAACCCGTTGAAACAGCTGATTAAAGGCGGCGGTGCCGCTTTGACTCGCGAGAAAATCATCGCCGCAGCGAGCGATAAGTTTGTCTGTATCGCTGACGGCAGCAAACGTGTCGATGTGCTGGGCGCGTTCCCTTTGCCTGTCGAAGTGATCCCGATGGCCAGAAGCTATGTCGCCAGAGAATTGGTGAAATTGGGCGGCACACCCGTATGGCGCGAGAACTGCGTCACCGACAACCATAACCATATTTTGGATGTCCACGGTTTGACCATTGCCGAACCGATTGCCTTGGAAAGGGCCATCAACAATATCACAGGCGTGGTCTGTGTCGGCTTGTTTGCCGCCCGTCCTGCCGATATTGTCTTAGTCAGTGACGGCGAACAAATCATCACTTTCTAATGACTTTTGCCTGACCTTGACCCCGAAGGTTTTCAAGTCTTCGGGGTCGCCTTCATTAGCGGTAAATGCCCGTCAATTTGCGTCTGAATTCGTTAGAAATCAATCTGGAATCCTGCTTGCTTTTGACCACTCGCGGGGTAATCAAGACCACTAACTCGGTTTTATCCTTGTTATTGGTAGTATTGCCGAATAAAGACCCTACCCAAGGCAGTTCATGCAGAAAGGGAATACCCGCCTTATTAAAAGTATTTTCTTCCTTAATCAAACCGCCTAGGACAATAGTCTCCCCATCTAATACTGCTACCGAACTTTCGATTTTCTTTTGGGAAATAGTCGCAGAATCAATGCCGCTCACCGTGGTTTTTTTAGGGTCGCTGACCGTTTGCTTAAGATCCAAAATGACCATGCCATTGGCATTGACCCTAGGCGTAACATTGAGCGTAACCCCGGTGTCTTTATATTGTATCGAGTTGCTAGTAACTAGGCTGCCAGTGCTGGAGGTATTGACCCCTGACAAGCTGTTCGTCAAGATAGGTATCTGATCGCCCACTTCTATGGTGGCTTCCTGGTTGTTCAGCACCATTAACGAAGGTGATGAAATGACATTGATGTCATTCTTTGTTGATAGCGAACTTAACAGGGCATTGACAACACCCGAATTATAGACGGCGCTCAGACCACCAGAGGTGACAGCGGAGGCAGATGCACTGGCAACACTACCTAGCGTCGTCGCTCCAGCCCCGCTACTGAGGCTGCTGCCTTGATGATCCAAATACCATTGGATACCGTATTGTAAGTCATTGTTTAATTTGACTTCGACAATAGTCGCATCAATCAGAACCTGTAACGGTAAAATATCCAATTGCTTGATGACGGGCAAGATCACTTCATATTCGCGGGGTGTGGCGACAATAATTAGCGCATTGTTGGTCTTATCGGAAATGATGCGGACATCGTCAACATTGGCGACCGTGGCCGTGCCGGTGCTGGCACTACCTGAACGGCTCTTGTTTTGTTTAGATTTTTTACTGCTGCTGGTGGATGAAGATGAGCCAGTGGTGCTGTTGGTATTGGTTGAATTGGTGTTGCTATTTTTATTGGACAATTCGGTCGCTTTCTGCCCCGGCGAGACTTTTGCCGAGCGATCTTGGTGTTGTGCGCCGGTAAAAATTTCATTTAAGGTGTCCGCCAATTCTTCAGCATCGGCGTGTTGTACCTTATAGACGTTAACCCCGCCACCGCTGGCGGTGTTAACCTTATCCAGCCGCGCGACCCAGTTCTCAATATCTTGCAGATAACGGCCTTGATGGGTGATAGCCATCACTGCATTGAGCCGTTCAATCGGCATAAACCGGAAAAACTCCGAATCTTCCGGCTTACCTTTGCCGACAAAAATCTCCTCCAATTCCTTAACTACGTCTTCCGGGTCACTGTGCACCAACGGGAACAAGCCGAAAGAACGCCCCTTTAACACATCAATGTCAAAAGTGCCAACCATGTCCATGACCCGTGACATTTCATCGGGCGTGCCTGACGCCACCAAGATATTGCGGGTGCTGTCCACATGCAGGATGGTTTTTTCTTGCACCAAGGGCTTAATAACTTCGACGATTTCATTCACGGCGACATTCCTGATCGGAATGACACGGGTCTGATAGCCATCATGGCCGCCACTGGTGGTTAAATCGGACGTGTACAAGGCATCGGCAGCCGGTTCTATATGGTAAATCCTGCCGTCTTTGACCAGCGCGGCATTATTCATGCGCAACAGCATCTCTAGGGTCGGTAACAGTTCGTCCTTGGTCAAAGGTTGCGTGGTATGGATAGTCACCCTACCCGTAACTTTAGGATTGATGACATAGTTTTGCTTAAGCATGTCATTAAGTATCGCCTTGGCAACATCCCCCAAATCGGCATCTTCAAATTTCAGGTCATAAATGCCCTTTTTTTCCGATTCGTGTGCTTGCCAACTGGGCGTGGCGAGATAATGGTCAGTACCCGTGTAGATTTCGGCTTTGGGGCGCACTATTTCGGTACTAGGCTTGTTTTGCAATCCTTTAAAAACTTCCTCTTTGCCCGAATCCTTAACAACGGATGCCAAAGGTATCAACTGGGTTGATTTAGGCGCTAACAACTCGCAACCGGACAACGATAAACCTAACGCAAGCAGACAGGATGCGTTAGTGATTTTTTGGGCATTATTCATTTTCACTATTCTCAATGAGGTCTTCTGGTGATTCGGGTTCTGGCATCAAATCTTCCGGCTGTTCAGGCGAAGGGGGCGGTACACCATCTGGAGGCATACCTTCAGGGGGTACACCTTCAGGTTGTCCGCCCGGAGCGGGTGGCGGTACATTAGGTTTGGCGGGCGATTTAGCTTTTGATTTGTGCAACGGCAAGGTTTTTTGTTCGTTATCCAAGGTAAAAATTACGCGATCCCCTTCATCTTTTTCTTCTGACTTTGCGCCTTCCGAGGTATATATGACATGATTATTGACGATTTCCACCAACCGCCAGCCGCCATCAAGCACGCCGCCGAACGGTATTCTTCGATGGTTATTAGTCGGTGATTTGGTGGTGGCAGGACGGCTCAACAAAACTGACTGGCCTTTGCTTGTGGTATAAATGCCGTTTAGCACCCAATCAAAATTGATCGCCACTTCGGCACCTTTGACCGTTTCTGGCGGCGGTTCATTGACGGGTTTGCGGCCTTCAATAAATAAAGGCCGGTTTACCAAATCCGCATAGCTTTCCTCATCTTGTCCGGTCAAGTCGATACTGGGCATAGTATCGCTTGAAGCTTTTTTATCCTTAGGGATTTGCGTATCCAATAATTGCCGTTGGCTTAAGCTGGCGTAAAACCATTCGCCAGCAATAAGCAACAGCAATACGCCGCAGATTGCGCCCAACACTGTCACCAGTTTGCTATTCATTCAGGCTGTTTTCTCATAAAGCTGACTGCTTGGAAATTGACGTTAAGATCATTGCTTGGCTCGATTTTATGCGAGGTCATGCTCCGGCGGCCACGCATAGGGCGAATATCGATCTGATCGACAATAATGAGCGGAGTGGAGGTTTCAATTTTGTACAACACCGCCCGCAACACTTCGCTGTTACCGGTCATCCTGACCCTGACAGTGATACGGCTGAAACCGTCTTTGACAGTGACTGGAATGGCTTGGGTGCTGCTTAATTGCCCACCGGCATCGACAATGGTTTTTTTGATAAAATTTTGCATTTCCGCCGAAGCCAGGGCATCGGTTTGTTGGCTGTTAAAATAACCTTGCTCGTCATGTTGGGTTTTGATGGCATCCATACTGGCGACCACCGCATCTTTTTTAGCCAAAATGCGTTGATATTGCTCCAGCTTGAATAACAACCCCTCTTTTTTGTCGTGCAATTCCAGACTTTTGCTAGCTATCGGCACAATCAGCACCAAGCTGGCCAACATCACCACCCCCACCAATAACCCTATGGCAAGCCAACGGTCTTTGTTAATAGGCTGCTTAAAAACAGGTTGCTTAAGGAGCTTCATGCGTAGTGCCTCCGATTTGAGTCACGTCAACGGTAATTTGGAAGCGCTCTAGCTTACTGACAGTGTTTTGGGTCACGGGGGAAGCAAAACGGGCATTGTTGAACAAATCAGACGCTTCCAATACCCCGATAAGTGTCGAAGCGGCAGGCGATTCACCTTGGATTTGCAAGTGTCCGTCCGCATACTGCAAATAGGCCAACCATGTATCATCCTTAATCAAGCGGCTCAATTCATTAAGCATCACCACCATCATTGGGCGGGAGCGTTTTTCATCCAACAATTTTTGGGTTTCATTAATCACCGAATCGACTTCCTGTTGCAGGATTTTGATCTTCTTCGCATCCTTCTCAATAACTTTGACTTTCTCTGCCAAAGCCGTCACGGTTTGATATTGCAATGCTACAGGTAGCACCAACACCGTCAGCAGTAATAGCCCCGCCAATGCTGACAACACCGAATAAATCAAACGCGGCGTGTTGGCGGTTTTTTGCCGGAAGCGTTCAGGCAATAAATTATAGACACCGTAATCGTCATCAAGATCATTGGCAAAACCTTCATAATCGGCAAACAACGGCGACAGGCCCATCGCTTTCAGATCTTCATAAAGCCCGTCCAGCAACTCCTGTGTGGTCAAAATCAACATGGCCTTGATTTGCCCAGGCTCGTTTTGTTCCGCCAGCGGCTTGACGGCAAAATAGACTTGCTCGGCCTTAAACGGAGTGTACTTATCTAATTCATAAGCCACGACTTGTTGCAGGTTTTCTTTAACGGCGAGGGGTAACACCAGTTCACGGTGCAAGCCGTCATGCCTGCCCAAACGCAAAAGGACGCGGGCTTTGCCAAGTTTTTCGTTACTGTTTTGCAAAGCCTTAAATTGGGCGATCCCTGCTTCATTACGCGCCACCGTAGCCACAAACACACTGTCCCCGGCCAACGAATAACTCAAGTTCAAATAGCCTTGCTCCGGGCTGACTACCAGCCAGCCATGCTGATCGGTGAGCAACTGCCGGATTTTTTCCGGCACTAAAAACATCAGCTCCCGCCGCCACCAACGCAGGAAACGTTTAAAATCCAGATCAATGGTTGAATTCAGATTCATCATATTCTTTTATAAGCAATTCATTGTTTGCCTCGGCAAATAAAGACCCGTCTTTCGCGGTAGGGGTTTGCCATTTCAATAGTTGAAAGGGTTTACTTTGCCCGCTATCAGCTTTTTTAATGACCGCGCTGATAACCGTACTAGCCCCATCATCCATCTGTGCCTCACAAACAATAGTCAACACATCATTATCGCCTAATGGGGCGCTTTTGGCATTGGGAATCGGCGCTGGCGGTAGCGGCAAACCATTCAACAAGCTGTCACGGCGGTTCCTGATATAATCGTCCAGCAACGCAAGGTCAACGTCCGGCAACACCGCCAACACATCTTTGGTGGCTTGCTGGGCGTTGACTTGTGGCTGCCCTGAATACACTGTGACCAGCGGCTGCAACCATTGGAAAGTGGCTTCGTCCATACCCAACACCAAACGCAATTCATCAAGAGTCTGGAAGGGCTTATTGGTAGGCTGGTACGTTAAATTGGCATCTTGGTACTCTTGTTTTTCCGCACCATCGGTATGCACCAAATCATCGGTATCACGCCAATCGAGAATCGCGGCAATCAGCTTGGCTTGCTGCTTATCATCATCAGCCAGCGGAGATTGCCCAAATAAGCTCCCCAGCAATTTTTGGTCGGCCTTATTAAGGTCTATCTTGCCAGTTTCGGCAAACAATTGGATACGGATGTGCCCGCCCACTTCACCGGAGGCGATAAAGGCATTGGGGCTATTGATCTCATAAATACTACCATCCGCTTGCCAGCGTTGGTTTTTATCAGGGATCAGTAACATAGCTTCGGCGATCGCCATGCCTGACTCGGCCAAGGCGGCAGCTTTGGCGGTATTTTTAATGCCGGCGACGATAGTCGTTTCCCGTCGCATACTCAATGCGAAACTACCCGCCATAATCGTTAACAAGCTCAACACCCATAATACCAAAACCAAGGCAAAGCCGCGCTGCCTCCTAATGACCTCTGATACGTTTTTCGGCATTATTGGGCCGCCTCTTCAGCACTGCTTTCTTCCGGCTCGGTTTCAACCGTACCGTTAGCATCAATTTGTGAAGCGGCCACTTTCAATTCGACAATCATGTCCGGCCAATACATCGCGTTTTCCAACTCAATACTGATCTTGACCAACTGCGGCTGCTGAGCCCTTTGCAACCATTCGGCCTGCCAACTGCCTTCACTCCCCATTTCATCCGGACCAAAATAGGCAAAAGATACGTTGCGGACGTGCTTGATTAAGGCAATTTCTTCTTTAGGCAATAGCCCCTTGTCAGGCACAGGCAAAAATGGCACTAATGACACTTTGATGAACTTGCTATCTCCCTCTTCCACCAATTGCAAATTAAACAGCTGATTACCCACTTTACCGGCACTGGCAGGAAATTCGCCGACAAATTGCAAAGACAAAGCGTCGCCTTGGAACGCCAGCGTTTTTTGCTCCTTAACGGAAAAATCATCCCATAACGGTTTGGCGGTGGCCAAATGTTGCTGGAAAAAATGGTAAACCACCGCCACTTCGTTGACATCACTCATTTTGCTTTCACCTTTTTCCCAGCTTTGCGCACAAATCCGCAAACTGGCAAACAGCAGCACCACCATGATGCTCAACAGCGTCATGGCAATCAATACCTCGATCAAGGTAAAGCCCAAGGCTGTTTTTAAGCGCTTCATGAGGGTGGCTCCACAGGTTTGCTGCGCAATTTCAGGGTGGACAATTCCAGCGATCTGCCATTAGTGCCTTCATCATCCCAAGACACGCTGACATCGACCACGAAAAACTCGGTTGTTAGCTTACTAGCATCAACGTCCGGGGGGCTGAAACGGTAAGGGGTGACCACCACTTGCCAATTGTATTTGTCATTGTCACGGCCTAATATTTGGCCCGCTTGTAATGGCGTTTCAACCCCCGCCCTAACCATCAGCGATTCCGCCAACTGCACCGCCATCGTATAATCTTCGGCAACGGCGGCGGTTTGGACACCCCCGGCGAATATTTTCAACAAAATGGCTATCGATAATGCCAATATCGAAAAGGCAATCAAAATTTCCAGCAGGGAAAAACCCTGTTGCCTAGTTTTTCTCGTCATCGGACAGATCATTGAGTTCCGCCGCCCCAGTCAGCCAGTTAATGTCAATTTGCCATTTCGCAGTTTTCCCTTCCAACGTCACTCGTCCGCCCGTTGACGAGCCATCGGGAAAGAATCGGATACTCCCCAAGCCTTGACCAGTCAGTTCGCTTTGCGCAGTGACCACGGTCACGGCAACGCCTTCGGGTATCTCATAAACCCTCTCCCGTTCGCTAACCGTGTAGCTGTTGTTCTCCAGATCAAAAGTGATCGTGGTTTCTTCATGGCTCATCAGCGCCTCACCACGGGCAAAACGCAAGGCGGAGACAATATCACGCGCAGTAGTTTTGATGGCTGTGCTGTCATGCCCCGAAGAAATGCTGATGCCTATCGCGGCGAAACCTAAGATAACAATTACCAAGACAACAATTAACTCAAGCAAGGTGAACCCTTGCGTAGCGGCAAACCGTGGCCTATTGGTGTGGGGAATTATTCCCAACTGAGCAGATCCTGGTCTTCGCCTTCGCCGCCTTCTTTGTTATCGGCGCCGTAAGAGAACAGGTCAAATTTGCCATGTTCACCTGGAGAAACATAATGGTATTCGTTTTGCCAAGGATCTAAAGGAATTTTGTTGCTTTTTTGCAGATACGGCCCGTTCCAGCGTTTGGCATTATCAGGTGATTCGATTAAGGCTTTCAGACCTTCTTCAGTGGTGGGATAACGACCTAAATCGAGCTTATACATATCCAAGGTCGCCGATAAATCTTCAATTTGCACTTTGGCTGCCTTGGTTTTGGATTCGCCCATGTGCTTCATAACTTGCGGCCCAACAATGCCCGCCAACATGGCGATAATGCCTAAAACCACCAATAGTTCAAGTAAAGTGAAGCCTGATTGGCTTGGGGTATGGTTTTTTTTCATGATGTATTCCATTAAAATATCAAAATAATTTATAAGCAGATAGCTATTGTGGCTATTTTGCCGAGACAAACACAGCGTAGGGAATTGGTTTGCTTAGAACCTACTGGAACTTGTTTAAAAACTACTAGGCGGCTTGATGCGGCACAGTTAAACACGCTCTTAGAAAGCTAAATCATTGACGCTCAAAATCGCCATCAGGATAGAGACGATAATGCCCGCAATCATCAGACCTAAGGTGATGATCAGCACAGGCTCCAAGAATGCGAGCATCCGCTGGATGGCGACCCGAAGCTGCTTGTCGTAAATGGTCGCTACCCGTAACAACATTTCTTCCAAGCGGCCGGTCTCTTCGCCCATCTTAATCATTTGCATCGCCATTTTCGGAAACAAGGCTTTTTCCAACAATGCCTCCGATAAATGTCGGCCTTGTTTAAGTTGCTCTTCGGTTTCGGCTATCGCCTCGGCAATCACCAAATTGTCAACCGTTTCCCTGACAATCATCATCGCCGCTATAATGGAAACCCCATTACCCAGTAAAGTTCCCAAAGTGCGGGTAATGTTGGCGGTTTCCTTGTTCAACAGCACCGCACCGAACATCGGCAACTTTAAAAACCGCCCATCCCAAACTTTTTTACGAATAGGGTCAGCCATTTGAAATTTCATATAACTGGAGCCGCCAAACAACAAGCCGAGCAACACCCACCAATAACTTTGCAGCCATTCGGCCATCGCCACCACGACTTGAGTCGATACAGGCAAATCCTTTCCGGCACTCTTAAACATCTCGCTAAATTGCGGCACCACAAATGTCAGCATGACAAACACCGAAGCCAGCGACATCACCAATAAGATCGCCGGATAAATCAGTGCGGTGCTGACCGTGTCTTTTAATTCTTGCGAGCTTTCCAAGTATTCGCCCAAACGGCTCAGTACCTCACCCAAACCGCCCCCAGCTTCACCGGCGCGGATCATATTTAGATAAAATTTACTAAAAATACCCGCTTGCATCTCCAAAGCATCCGCCAAGGACGTACCGCCTTTGACTTTTTCCAGCACCTTTGCAATCAGTTTGGTCAACGCCTCATGGTCTTCCGTCAAATCCATCAACACGATTAAGGATTTGTCTATAGGCAAACCGGATTCCAATAAGGTTGCCAATTCGCCCGTGAACAGCAAAATATCCTTTTGCGACAATTTATTTTGCTTTACCCCTAAACCCATCCCTAAAAACGACCCTGAGTTGGCGGCACTGACTTTAATGGGGATATAGTTTTCCGTCTGCAACGCCGCGATCAGTTGCGCCTCATCAGGCGCGTCACGTAAGCCCTCTTCGGTTTCGCCTTGGGCGTTAATGGCCTTATAAGTGAACAATGGCATTTAGGCTTCCGAAGTCACGCGCATGACCTCTTCCAAGGTCGTCACACCCTGCACTACCTTGTCCAAACCGTTTTCGTACAGGGTCTGCATCCCTTCGGCGACCGCCAATTTTTGGATGGCCCCCGCTTCTTCATGTGCCATAATCAGTTTGCGGACAGGGTCGGTCATCGGTAAAAATTCAATAATCGCCATCCGTCCGCGATAGCCCATGCCGTTGCATACCGGACAACCCACGGGCTTATAAAGGATAATGTCGCCTTCTGGAGCAAAGCGGCGCAAACGCAAATCCGCGACCAACTCCGGCGAAGCCGGATAAGGGTCTTTACAGGCTGCGCACAGCTTTCTGACCAGCCGTTGCGCCAAAATGCCGTTGACGGTGGAGGTGAGCAAATATTCTTCCAAGCCCATATCTAGCAACCGTGTAACCCCACCAGCGGCATCATTGGTGTGCAGCGTTGACAAAACCAAATGGCCGGTCAAGGCTGATTGCACGGCAATCCGGGCGGTTTCCAAGTCACGCATTTCCCCGATCATAATCACATCAGGGTCTTGCCGGACAATAGAGCGCAAGGCTACGGCAAAAGTCAACCCAATCAATGGTTTTGCTTGGATTTGGTTAATGCCTTCCATTTGATATTCGACCGGGTCTTCAACGGTGATGATTTTCCGTGCCGAGGTGTTAAGCTGCTTTAATGCCGCATACATGGTGGTCGATTTACCGCTACCCGTAGGCCCGGTAATCAAAATAATCCCATGTGGCAATGCCAATACGTCCAAAAAACGTTGCAAATGCAGTCCGGCAAAACCCAACGCCCGAAAATCCAACACCGTGTTTTCCTTATCCAACAGCCGGATCACCACGCTTTCTCCGTACATGGTTGGAATGGTCGAAACCCGCAAGTCCAACTCCTTACCCAGCATTTGTACTTTGATACGGCCATCTTGCGGTAAACGGCGCTCGGCGATATTCAACTTCGCCATGATCTTGATCCGCGAAATTACCGCCGCCGTAGATTTGACCGGTGGCGCGTCAATTTCCTGCAACACCCCATCAACACGCAAACGTACTTTCAGACTTTGCTCAAACGGCTCGATGTGAATATCCGAAGCTTTGGTCTCAATGGCCCGTTGCATAATCAGATTCACCATTTTTATGACCGGCGCTTCACTGGCAAGGTCTTTCAGATGTTCCAAATCTTCCTCGCCAATATCTTCCATCGTCAGGCCATCGACTATCTTATCCATTTGCGAACGGCCTTCACCGTACTGCACTTCCAGAGCGACATCAATCTCTGACACCAAACCGACTTTGGTGATGACGTACTTGCCCGTTGCCAACCGCAAGGCATCGACCACAAATTGGTCTTCGGGATCCATCATCGCCACCGTAACCTTGCCCTCATCCTGATGCAAGCCGATGACATGGAACTGCTTAAGAAAGCGCAACGATATTTTGTCGGGCAATTGCGCTTCCATCGGGTATTGGTCAGGTGGCACTTTTTCAAACTGACCGGATTCGACAAAAGCATCGGCAACATCCAGCTCGGAACATAAGCCCAACTTTACCAGCAATTGCGGCAAACTTTCCGCCAGCGAACCTTTCCTGACCCGTTCAACTTTTTTCAATTCGTTCGCCGACAATTTACCTTTCGTCTGTAGGGTATGTAGCAGTGCTTCGTAAGCCATTAGTCGATGTTAATATAAAATTAAGGGATTTTATCACAAGCCATTTATGAACAGTGGTGCTTGTCGCAAAAACCAGACAACATCCAGCGGCTTTGGTTTCATCGGCACTTAACGCCCACTTCCTCGTATTATCGCCCAGATGTGGCTTTTTTGCCTCAACTACCTAAACTTAAAGACACCTTCCCTAGAGCGGAAAAATCAGGCGACACTAAGGCTAAGCCCAAAAAATGAGCCGCCTGACTGCCTCACCGCTGGCTGGTGCCTTCCCCGCTTAGGGCAAAGGCCGTACCGGCAACTGTAGCAAGCGGACAAATCCGAGGGCATTGCGCCATGTTACCAAACCGATAGGCATGGTGGTTTGCGGTTGTTGGGGGTGGGCTTTATAGGTCTTAAACAACCTATCCCATAAAGGGATTGAAAATCCATAATTGCTGTCCATTTCGGCGGGCAGGACAGAATGATGAATGCGGTGCAAATCAGGCGTGACCACTAGCCAGCGTAAGCGCCGCTCAAGCGGTTCGGGGATATGGATGTTGCTGTGGTTAAAGGTTGCCGCGCCGTTCAACAGTATCTCGAACAGCACAACAGCCCAAGGGTCAGCACCCAGCAACACAATGCATAAGGTTTTATACAGCATTGACAACAACATCTCCAAAGGATGGAAGCGCACAGCCGTGGTGGCATCAATACCGGTGTCACTGTGATGCACCTGATGTAAACGCCATAACCAATGCCAGCGATGACTGGCGACATGTTGCCAATAGATGGCCAAATCCAGGCCAAACAACGTCACGATTATCGACAACGGTGCCGTTACCGACAGCCCGTTGAGCAGCCCCACCCCCCATTCTTGGGCATGGTTGGCCGCCAAATAAGCCATGCCCCCTATCGAAAACCGCAACATCAGCATATTGCAGGCGGCCAGCCCCAGATTGACAGGCCAGCGGTGTTTGCGGTCAATATTGTCGCCACGCTTCGGTATGACGGTTTCCAAACCCGCCATCAGCGCGAAAATACCCACCGCCACCGCCAAACGGATTAAAGGCTCCATAATCGTCCCCGCGCATACTCTTTTGCCAAGCACTCAGGTCGGACACCGCAGGCAAACCGCCACCGCAACCACCACATCAATAAGATGGTATGCAACACACCATAGCGCAACCAACGCCGCCCTGAACTGGTCACTTTGGCCGCCAAGCACACAGGCTTACCGAGCTTATTCAAGGCCTGACTCAAGGCAATATCTTCCATTAATGGTATCTCAGGGTAGCCCCCCACATCCATAAAAGCCTTGTGCGTAACAAAAATCACTTGATCGCCGGTAGCAATACCCGTCAAACGTGAACGCCAATTCATCATAACCGCAATCACTTTCAGCATGAAATGCTTCCCGCTTAAGACCACGTCAAAGCGTCCCCAACATCGCCCTTTCTCCAGAGAGGTGGCGATTAACGGCAAGGCATTAGCGGGCAAATACGTATCGGCATGGAGAAAAATCAATATTTCACCCGTGGCCTGCATTGCCCCGCAGTTCATTTGCCTAGCCCGTCCTGACCCGGCAACCAGCAACTTATCCAGCCACGGCGCCGCCAACGTGGTGGTGGCATCGGTACTGCCGCCATCGACCATAATCAGCTCGCATTGGCAGCGTAATGGCTGTAACGCCAATAGACAGGCGACAATACCCTCCGCTTCGTTCAAAGTTGGGATAATAATGGAAAAACGCCGCATAAAAACCTGTTTAGCTGGTGCCGTCATAATAAAAAGCCGCAATAGCCCAAGCAATTGCGGCTTTTATCCTTAACCCACGAGCCTGACCAACTTATGAAGCAGGACGGGTTTTAGCCTTATTATCATCACCGTGACCTAGGAAATCAACACTAAGGATACCCAATTTGGCGGCTTTACGCTTTTTCTCAGAATCCTTCTCATTGGTTTCAGTCGCCGCTTGGGCGATTTGGCTGACGCTGGCGCTTAAGTTACTCAACCCGCTCAGACCCGCCGCCAAACTGCCCACCGAGGCGGCAGGCACACCGGTACTGACACCACCCACTTGGATGTTATTGGAACCTAATACCTGTGTCGCCGAAATGGTGACGTTCTTACCGCCGATACCCGCCTCTCCGGCATT
>JACXTQ010000136.1 GCA_016919605.1 Methylovulum sp. | reverse complement strand
AGGCACCGCTATAAAGCCAGTGCCGACTGTGCCAACCACGGTTAAGGCCGAGGTCAAAAACTGGCGTTTAGACTTATCGACGCCTTCATTAATCATTACAAAGCTCTCCTCATTGTTGTATGTGCTATAGCGCACTTTTTTTGTCCTCGCCAATATACCTCAGAGCCTTGTGGATTTGAAGAGCTGATGTGAATTGTTTCTGTACAACTGTGGGCAAGTGGGTTTTTGCCTACTTTTCTTCACTAAAGGGAAGTCGTCTGTAATCTGCCGGCCAGGGTCGGATTTAAGTTAAAATGTCAGCTTAAAAGCAGTCCATAGAGGCCGAGTTCAATGCCAGCAAACGCACCCAGGTTTACCGCGCTGGGGGTACGCGCAGCGATAGGCAGGTGGTTTTAAAAACGCCATCCGTGTTGTCTGACGATGACCGCCATTATATCGGCCATTTTTTGCACGAAGAATGGGGCGCTGCCGGAAAAGCCGGATAAGCCGGATAAGCATAATCTGGTCAAATTGGCGTATGTGTCCAGTTTTTACCATAACGATATGGTGCCGATTTGGCTGGACGGGGCACTGAAAAAGACCACGGCGATCAATCCGCAACTACGCTATGATGATTTGTCGGAGTTTATTTATGATCTGAGCCATCCCCATCCGGCTTTTTTAAACGCCCGCCAGCCCTTGCTGGAGCGTAACCCTTTGTGGTTCTGGAGGGGGTTATCCTTATTATCGTTACTGGCGAATTTGATATTGCTGTATTTTGTCGGTAAATAGGCCGGTTTTGCGGGCTTTGGAAAGTAACGGGCAGATTTATGACTGAAGAGTTTCTATGTGAGTGGGGGTCAGTTACAATAGTGCCGATATTATTTGCTTCCCAGGTATGCCTTCCGGCTCCCTGTCGTTTATGCCCGCCACTGATGTAGTCATCAACCTATACATTGCCAAAAGAGGTTTAAGATGCACACTATTCTTGCTGAATTGAACAAAACTGACACTAAGATAAAAGCCTCCGCCGTCACCTCTGTGGATGGGGTGGTGCTGGTCTATAAGGAATCCCACCAAGAATTGAACGAGGACGATGTCTGCGGTATGGCGGCCGCTATCTTTGCGGTCAGCCAACGGAGCATCGCCACGTTGGTCGGTGGCGGCCTTAAACAGATTGTCGTTACCGGTGAGAATGGCTATGTGTTGGTGACTATGCTGGACGAGGAGACTTTATTGGTGGCAGTCACCCATGCCGAGATCGACTTGCCTAGCGTTTTAGAAAAAATGAGCCATCTGGGCGCAAATTTTGCGGCTCGCCCACCCCTGGGCATCGGTTATGCGTGATGGGTAAGCTTGCGTCATTTATACTTCAAACGGTCACGTTTTCGGTTTTTAGTGTGAAGGAGACCTAGGCTCCAGCAACCGAAAATAACCTATCCCTGTCCACCCTTTAGAAAGCCAGTTGGACAAAAAGGCTTGTCGTCTTGGGCAAACCGTTCCAAAATAGCCCATAAAAATAATAAATACAGGGCGGTTATTGATGAACCTATCTACGTTTCTCCCCGATAAGCGGTTTTGCCGCTGGTTGCAGATGGTATTGGTCTGCACGGTAACGGCCTTAATGGCGGCTTGTAATGACCATAAGCCACAGCACACGGTCGCTATCCAACAAGCCCCGAAAACATTCGCCACGGCGACGTTACTGAAAGGTAAGGTTAGTGACAAAGGCGGGGTGATAAAAACGGGCAGTATCAGCCTAAACGACGCACAAAACCATCTGATCGCCAGCACCCCCTTACACAATGGGCATTACCAACTGGAAGTCCCGGAACATACGCCGTTGCCGGCCATTCTTAGCATTGCCACCACCGATAGCGTATTGCTTTCGGTCATTGTTGACCCGTCTGTCAGCCAATACGACATCAATCCATTAACCACGGCCATTGCCAAAAAAGCCCAAGCTTTAGGCGGTTATACGCGCGCCAATATGGTGGTTGCGGCAGAAAGTATGATTAACGCCCCCGATGCCAATAAAACCTCGACAGGGTTTCGCGGCGACCCTACCACGCAATATGGCGGTTGGCATTAATCCAGGTGGGGGTATAATGGACGGGCAACTACTGGAGCTGGCGGCACGGCTGGGTCGGCACTTAACGGCGCAGGGCAAAACTATCACCACCGCAGAGTCGTGTACGGGCGGCGGGTTAGCCCAAGTCATCACCGAAATTCCCGGCAGTTCGGGCTGGTTCGGGCGTGGGTTTATCACCTACAGCAATCTGGCGAAAGTCCAGATGCTCGGCGTTGATCCGCAGGTCATTGAACGTTATGGGGCGGTAAGCGAAGAAACGGTAACGGCAATGGTCATCGGCGCTTTGGCGCATAGTGATGCAAGCTGTGCCATTGCCATTACTGGAGTGGCAGGCCCTGAGGGCGGAACTCCTGACAAGCCTGTAGGTACTGTGTTTATTGCATGGAAAAATAAGGGGGAGATCCCTATAGTTGCCAAACAGCAATTTTCTGGCGATCGGCATCAGATAAGGGCGCAATCTTTGAAAACTGCCCTTGAAGGCGCGTTACGGTAAAGAGGCTTTCAGCATTTACGTTTGGATTTATTTAAAATACAGCTGCTTATAAGGTGGTTGGGCGCTTAAAAGCCGAATTCGGACTCATCAAAATCATCAAATTGTTCCCGAAGCTGTTTCTTTTCCCAATAGATTTCAATCTTTCTGCGTGCATCGCGTTTGATAGTTTCTTTTTCCAAGCTTTCCGGTAAGGACACAAAGTCAGCGTCGAAAATGTCGTCATCATCGTGATCGGGTTCGGTGGTGCTGGGGGTGCTGGTTTTAGCCACTGATTTGGGCGTGATTTTGGTCATTTTGATTCCTATGTCATAAAAGCATTATTAAAATCCTATTACGTAGACTTGTAAATCAAAAATTATGATTGACACTGTGAAAGGTAGGTAGACGGGATTTTAGGGTGTCTGCGCAATCAGCTTTAAGTCCATATAACCTATACTGCAAATACCGTTATAAATAGTTTTTATAAGAATGGATTAACGATTCTCAACGAGTCATTCACGATTAAATTGTGTTGCATATCCTCTGAAAACAAGACCTCGCATTTTGTCTGTAAAGCCGCTGCAACTATCAGCGCATCATAAAAAGAAAAATGATAGTAGCTCTATATAGGTTTCAGGGTCTTTTGCTACAAAGATGTGGCAAGCCGTTAATAAATATAACAACTAAAAGACCTTGAAACCCCTATAGAGCCAAGCCGAATGGGATAACCCGACAGTTAAGGCGTATTGCGGCATAGCGACGGCCCTACTTATGATCCGCTGGAGAAAATAAGCGAACCGGGAGACTCAATGCGGCGGGATAATAGATTTGGTCAGCATACCCTGTGTCTGATCAAATACCTTTCCGACTTTTTGGGCGCTTTCGACAAAAAGTGCAATAGCTCCGACACAACCTGGCCCTTTATGAGTTAAGCTCACCACGCCCGCAGTATTGGTAACACCCGACACTGACTTGTTCATCCAGTAATCATCCATAAAACGACCTTTTATGGTGACGCCAGCCAGTTTTTTGCCGCTTTCATTGGTCGCGATTAAATCGGCGGTCACCTCGTTCTTAGTATTACAGGTGCTGACCATTTTTGCGGTCATTTGTTGAATGGCTACCCGCACACAGGATTTGGTACAGGGATTGATGGGAACTAGACGCGCAAAACGCCTACTGTTTTGGACAAGCAACACAGATGCAAGTATCTGCCCTTTGGCATTCAAAGATCCGGCACTGGTTATCCCAACAGTACCATAAGCAGGCGAAAGTAATGCTTGCAACCCTTGTGCCACGCCATCCGGGCCCGTCGCAATAACGCCTCCGCCGCCGATGGTGCCCGTTATGTCCATTGCGCTGTTAATCGAGCCGATACCATATGAGGAAAGATGTCCAGTACCGAACCCAGAAAGTGCTTGCCACTGGCCGATGTCGCTAACATAGCGATAAAGATAAGCGAGATTCTGGGAACCTGTCGTAACTAAAAACCGTGCCTGATTGCCCTCATCGTTAATTTCCGCCGACGCTTCTTCGGTTAAGCCTTGGGGGGGGCGGTGCGTTCAGATTCACTTTACCAGGCAGGTCAAGCTGATACCAACTACTAGTCAACGCTACCGTGCCATTTGGGCTAATAGCCAGCGGGATGTCATTGGGAAAGCCTTGTACGGTCAAATCGCTGAGACCATTTACTGGATCCCACAAAAAAGGTGCTGCATTCGGTGCAGCAATATCGGTGATGGTGTTATAGCCAACCACGCGGTTAAAGTCGTCAATTCCTGCGACACGGGCGATGGTGTTGCCGGGCAGCAAACCTAGATTGTGCAACGTATAGCCTGTTGTATTAGGTTCCCAAACAACGGCTTGATCAGAAATGGTTCCGGCAATCCAGCCCGCAGAGTTCATCCCTCTTACCGTAATAAAAGGAAGACCATCAGGTACGGGCAAGGGGATTGCTTTCGCTTTGCCATGCCGCCAAACGGCAAGGGTATTTTTAGTGTAACAGGAAGGATAGCGGGGGTAGCACGAGCTAATCTTCGTAATTCCCCCGACCACATCCCCCGCATCATTCATGAGGCTGCCATAGCCCGAATCGGGAAGAAACTGGATGGCGTAGGTGGCTGCGAGCGCGTTATTGACGAATCCGTGGGCAAACAAACCAGCGAATGAAAGCAAACTGACGCGAGCTAAATATCGGTAGGACTTCTGGTTAATATTTTTCATCATGTTTTCTCTTGGGTAAATGATGGGAGACTCGTTAACATGCCAGAGATTGTTTTCCTTGAATTGGTAAACAATAATGAAGCACTGTTGATGCCAAGAGCATTAATTGACTTAATTTCTACAATAGAACAACATATTGAATT
>JACXTQ010000135.1 GCA_016919605.1 Methylovulum sp. | reverse complement strand
TTGATCGACATTGGTGATCGTGCCTAAGTTGTCATAAGTCGTTAAGCTCACGTCTTGGATTTTGCTACAGTTTGCTCCTGTGGCACTCCAAGAAAACTTAAAGCCATTAGACGGCTGCATGATACGTTGCTGTATTTGGCCGTTGGTGCCGCTAGGCAATGCACAGTTGCTGCCTGGAAATTGCATTTCCAGAACGTCTTTCAACTGTTGGGCATTAATGGTCACAGTAACTAAATTGTTGCCGAACGGCTGCACGGTAAACGCATCGCCATAGGTCAAGTTATAAGGATAGACCGCTGGAATCGCTTTGCTGGCATAATCGGCACGCACACCGCCTGAGTTGGTGAAGGCGATTTGAGCGCCACCGAATTTGCTAGGCGAGGTGGCCGCCAACATGCCGTCGGCAATCAAATCCCCTGCCGGTTTTTCGCCAGTGCCGCCATTGGCAGTATCGTTATTCAATACCGGTGCGGTAATGGTCGCCACCACTTGGTTGGCAATCGGTGAAATGTTGGTGGCGTAAGCGTCAACGATGCTCTTAATATCGGCATCGGGAGTTATGTTGGCGTTACTGCGGTCAACTACCGTATTGTTGAACGATGCACCGATGACATTACGGCTTTTGGTGTCAACCGTCAAATCAACAGTTGTCAATACCCGACCATAGTTACCGCCTTGGGTCACAGGAATGTTACGGCCTGCGCTGTTCGGCAATTGGCAGGTATAGCCGGTATGGGTATGGCCTGAGA
Source organism: Methylovulum sp. (assembly GCA_016919605.1). Taxonomy (GTDB): domain Bacteria; phylum Pseudomonadota; class Gammaproteobacteria; order Methylococcales; family Methylomonadaceae; genus Methylovulum. Next base: position 9,270 of record JACXTQ010000135.1, on the reverse strand, counting down.
TCACCAAATCCACGGCATCATCCAAGCCTTTGACAATACTGCGTAAAGGTTCCAATGCCGTTGCATCCGCTGAGCCATTGGAAGCCAATGAACAGTCATTGATATAGTTAGGGCCAGTCGAGCCTTGGAAGCCACCTTGGTGGATCAGTACCACGATGCTTTCAATGCCTTTGGCGCGTAATTCAGGAATCAGCGCGTTGACCGTTTGCACTTCGTCTTTGAAGGTCAGTCCAGCTACCCCGGTTGGAGTGACAATACTGGGCGTGTCTTTCAAGGTCATACCAATAAACGCCACTTTCACTTTGCCCATTAAATTCTTTAAGGGGGCATCAAACGCTTTGACACCGTAAGCGGGAAACAAGGTTTTTCCGGCAGGTCTGGTGACATTGGCAGATAAATATTTGAATTTGGCGCCTTCAAAAGGATAGGCGACTGGCACTGGCGAGGCGGTCGATGTTGCACCTAAACAAGTGTCCACGCCGATTATGCCATTGGGATAACAGCCACCGTGTTGTTTGCGCAGGATTTCGGTTTGGCCATAATCAAATTCATGGTTGCCCACGGCATTAAATTCCAAACCCAATAGGTTCATGGTTTCAATAGCAGGTTCATCATGGAAAGCACCGGAAATCAGCGGGCTAGCACCCGTCAAATCGCCCGCAGAAACGACGACATTATTAGGGTAGCCGTTTTTCAGATAATCGACATAACCTGCCAAATAATCAACGCCACCGGATGGTTTGGAGACTGTTGCCGTGCCTGAGCCACCTGGCTGAATGCCGAAGTTGCCCGGCGATTGCAAATTGCCGTGGAAATCGTTAAAAGCGATGATGCGCACGGTCGTGCTGGTGGCGGCAAACGCGCTGGCGGATGTTATAGCTAACGCGCAACATAAGGCTAATTTTTTGATTTTAAATGACATCGGTAGACCCCCTTTTTAATAGTGGATTGGTTAATTTAACACTAGGTTTACTGCACTGTCTCACTGGGCTAGATTTAAGTTATTTAAAATCAAAGAAGTGTTGATTTTTCAACTACTATTTCCTTTAACGCTAGGAGCTGTTTTTTCAATCGGTTGATTTTTTAAATGTCTTTTATCTAGCACCAGAAGACAGTTGCTATAGTGTACGCAATTAAAATGACAAGATTACGAAGGCGGGTGTTGAGGAGAGGTGTTGGCTGGATTTCACAGTGATGGGGAGATTATAAAAAGTGCTTAGAGGATGATAGATAATCCTTAGGATAAATCAGGGGGGTATAGGGTTAGCGGATAACCCCCGTCAACCTAAAATAGCGTTTTGGGTTGACGGGAATTGGCTGTGCGGCGTTGTTATTTTTTTGCAAGCGATTTTAAGCCGCCTACTGTCCCCGCAACTGCACATGGTCGGCAATAAATTGGATGGTCTCAGACGGCACTTCGCCCATGACGGTCACTTGATAATTGCCTTGGGCGTGGCTGAAAAAATTGATGGCATCAATGGCTTGTACGCTGGGGGTGTCTTGGCCGCCGCTGACCGGCGGTTGCGTCGGGTTTTTAGGTTCCATATACACCGACACCGAGGCTAGGCCATCGCTGAGCAACAAATGGTCAACCGGCTGTTCGGCATCGCGCATGGGTTGGCGCGAGAAGAACACTTCAGTGAAGCCTTTGGGGAGGGCGGTCAGGGCAAACGCGGCTTGCTTGGATGATTCGGCGGGGCTGTCAGGTAGCGAAGGGGCATTGCTAGGCTGTTTTATGGCGATAAAAGGCAGCGCATCTTTGACCTCAAGTTCGGTAAACACCCGCTCTTCCAGAGTTTCCCCAGCCAAATCATAAACGACCACTTTAAGCGGCAAGAACCATTGTCGGCTGACCCAGATTTTGTGGGCATACCTGAGTTTGTCCCTAGGGGTTAAGGCCACGATCAGGGCGGGCAACATGGCGATGTTTTCTTCGCCTTGCACCTCGATATCGTACACGGCATCCAGTTGCGCCAAGTTGGTTGGCATGTCCAACAGAAACGAGCGTTCAAAGGGGCGTTGCTCAACGATTAGCTTTTGGGTGGCGGTGTACAGGCAACTGACTTTGCCGGTTTCCCGCACCACTTCGCGTAAGGGCGAGTTTAGCGACAGCAAATGCTCTTGCTCATGGCCTTTGTTGACGGCGTGGGAATAGCGCATCGGCTCTAGCTTGCCGTCGCGCAAAAAGGCCACCGTGCCTTGGTAATTTAAGTTTTGCATGGCATTGACCATGCTTTTTAAAATGTATTTGCCATCTTGCAATAAGGTTGCCGGGCGGTTGTCCGAATCGGGGAGTGGCGGGGTTTCTGCCCATGCAACAGCCGTCGGCAAAACAGGGAGGATAAGAAAAAACCACTTTACCGCAATCATTTTGGGTTATACGTCGTTACACGGGTCATGGACTTAAGGTTTTGATTATCGGCGTAGACGCTGCCGTTATGGGCTTGCAGATAATCGTTGATACGCGCGTTTAAAGGCTGTTCGTTAGTGTCGGCCTTACGGGTCGTGACGGGGGAATGGGGTAAGGCTTGCGGGGCTTGTTGCTGGGCGACTTGTAACGGGGCGGGAGCGTTGGGTGATGTGTGATCTAGCTGGGGTAGCCAGCGGACGGCGACCACCGACACCACCGCCACGGAAGCTGCCAAGGCTAGCCATGCGTAGTTGCGCTTAACCGGCTTGTTGCGCGGCAGCAAGTAAACAGGTTCCGCTTCCAACCGTGCGGCTATCTGGGCTGAGAAATCAGGGCGCAAAGAAACGAACTGCTCAGTTTTTAGGGCATGGCTGATGGCGGCATAGCGATCCCATTTCTGTGCCAAATCCGCATCGGAACGCAGTTTCGCCAATAAGGCCAAGGCTTCATCATAAGGCAGTTCATTGTCAAAAAGTTGGGAAGTTTTCTGATTTAACTGGTCGTTCATCAAAAGTCACCGTGTGTGAGCAAAGGGTTTAATTTACTATCAATGGCTTCCCGCGCCCTAAAAATGCGCGAGCGAACCGTTCCGACTGGACATTCCATGGCTTCGGCAATTTCTTCATAACTCATGCCTTCAAATTCGCGCAACATAATGGCGGTGCGCATTTCTTCGGGCAAGTGGTCAATTGCCGCCCTGATAGCCTTGATGATTTCTTCATTCAATAACAGTCTTTCAGGGGTATCGACACCTTGCAGCTGCGGGGCGTTTTCAATCGCTTCCGCATCTTGGATATCGACTTCATATTGGGAGCTACGCCGTGAGCGCGACACCAGATAATTTTTGGCGGTGTTGATGGCAATGCGGTACAACCAAGTGTAAAACGTGGATTCGCCGCGAAAACTGCCAATGGCGCGATAGGCTTTAATGAACGCCTCTTGGGCGACATCTTGCGCTTCACTGGGATCTTTTAGGTAACGGTTAACCAACTGGACGATCTTATGTTGGTACTTGATGACCAACAGATCATAAGCTTTTTTATCGCCTTGTTGCACACGCGCTACAAGATCTTCATCGAGATGTTCGCTAGTCCTCTTTTGACTGTTCACTACTGCTCTTTATATTAGGTAGACAGGATTAAACTGAATAAGTTCTTTTGTGACAAAATTGTGTTATCACTTTAAAAAGCGGTATTATCGCCAATCTGCGTTAACTAAGCCACTGTCATAAGCTGGCTGCCCATACCTTTTGTTACTTTTATGCCTTATTCAAGTCGTTATGATGTTTTAATTATCGGCAGTGGCGGTGCCGGCCTCAGTTTGGCGCTGAAACTGGCCAGCCACGGTACTCAAGTCGCCGTATTGTCGAAGTTTGCCTTGACCGCAGGCAGCACCTATTACGCCCAAGGCGGCATTTCCGCCGTATTCGATGCCGATGATTCTATTGAATCGCATATCGAAGACACGCTGGATGCAGGTGCTGGCCTGTGCAACCCGGACATTGTCCGGCTCACTGTTACCCACGGGAAAAGTTCCATCGAATGGCTACGCCGCCAAGGGGTCGCGTTTACCGAAGATGTCACGCCCACGGGCGAGAAAGTGCTGCATCTTAACCGCGAAGGCGGGCATTCGCACCGGCGTATCGTCCATACCGCCGATGCCACCGGCAAGGCGGTGTCCTTGTCGCTGATTGAACGCGCCCAAGAACATGAGAATATCCATCTGTTCGAGCATCATAATGTCGTGGAGTTGATTACCACAAACAGCCTGGTGGGCGGCAAAAAAATCGTTGGGGCTTATGTGCTCGACTCACAACGGCAAACTGTGAATACTTTTACCGCAAAAGTGGTGGTGTTGGCAACAGGTGGAGCCAGTAAAGTTTACTTATATAGCACCAATCCGCAAAGCGCGACCGGCGATGGCATCGCTTTGGCGTGGCGGGCGGGCTGTCGGGTCAGCAATATGGAGTTTATGCAGTTCCATCCGACCTGCCTGTTCCACCCTAAAGCGCAATCCTTTTTAATCAGCGAAGCGGTCAGGGGCGAGGGCGGCAAATTGATTTTGCCTGATGGCTCGCCGTTTATGCAGCATTTTGACCCCCGCGCCGAATTGGCCCCGCGTGACATTGTCGCCCGCGCCATTGACCACGAGATAAAAAAGCGCGGTATTGATTGCGTGTATTTGGACATCAGCCATAAGCCGGAAGCGTTTATCTTAAAGCATTTTCCGACCATCCATAAAAAATGCCTGAAATTTGGCATTGATATTTGCAAACAGCCGATCCCGGTGGTGCCTTCCGCCCATTATACCTGTGGCGGTATCTTGACCGACAGTTATGCGCGTACCGACATCACCAACCTTTACGCCATTGGCGAAGTCGCCAGCACCGGCTTGCATGGCGCCAACCGGATGGCAAGCAATTCGTTGCTAGAATGTCTGGTGTTTGCCGACCGTGCCAGCATTGACATCTTGGCGAAGCTGGACACCATTCCCACACCACCGACTGTGCCAGATTGGGATGACTCGCAAGTCAGCGATTCTGACGAAGAGGTCGTGGTCTCCCACAACTGGGATGAGCTGCGCCATTTTATGTGGGATTATGTCGGCATCGTCAGGACGGATAAACGCCTGTCCCGCGCCATGAGCCGGGTCGAGTTGCTCAAGCAGGAGATTAACGAATATTACCGTTATTTCCGAGTCACCAGCGATTTGTTGGAACTGCGCAATTTGGTCATTGTTGCCGAGCTGATTATCCGTTGCGCCATGCAGCGTAAAGAAAGCCGAGGCTTACATTATACGCTGGATTATCCTGGGACCGATGACAGCAAGCCACCACAAAACACCATTTTGACTCCCTAGCAAAGAGCCGATTGCTATATAATTCCACTATTTCGGGTGTATACTTCACCTACGCCTAACCTATAAAAATTACAAAAAGACGGGGTTCTTGCAATGACTGAAAAGACTGTTAGCAAATATTTGCTTAACTTAGAAAAACAATTCGCCTACGATAACCCGATCTTGCTACAAGCCTTAAAAGCCTACCAAGAAGTTGACCAGCTTGAATATGAATTAGGCCTGATTGAGGCGGATGAGACCACCGCCAGCAAACATTCCTGGTGGCCTATCGTCAGTCTGATTGGTGGCTGTTCCACCGCCAAATCCCGTTTTATCAACAGCTATTTGGGTACAGGGCAACAATTGGCCGGTTTGCAAGCCTCCGGCCACAAATTTACCGTCTTTTTGCACAACAATCAAAGCAACTCCACTACCTTGCCCGGCACAGCCCTAGATGTTGACCCGCGCTACCCGTTTTATAAATTCAGCAGCAAAATCGAGCAGCAGCAAACCGGCGAAGGTAGCCGCATCAATTCCTATCTGGAATTAAAAACCCTACAAAGCGAGCGTCTAAAAGGCAAGCTGTTTATTGATATGCCCAATGTCGCCACCGCCATGTCCACCCCCGTCATCTCGTTGTTGACCCGCCACACCATTGAAACTTCCGATTTGGTGTGCGTGTTCAGCGATGTCTTTGACGCGGACACCGCCTTGACCAAAGAGCTGATTAAGCTGATCGCCGCCCATCAGGACACCAATAAGTTCGTCTATCTGATAGACGAGCCGACCGCCAACTTAAACACCACCAACAACAACGCCATCATTTCCCTATGGCAACGCAAGCTTTCCGAATTAGGGCTTGATACCGGACAGTTTATTGTCCTGACCAACCAGCAAAATTCGACCAACCCTTCAGGTTCGGCTTATTTTGCCGAAATTGACCACCGCATGAACAATGTCGCGCACGGGCGTTCTTATCGGGTGCTGGACGCACTGGAAAAAAATATCAGCGACATTGCCGAAGTGGTGATACCGGAAACCCAAAAAGGCATTTCTGCCTGGAAAGACCGTGTCAATATGACCACCCTCATCGTGTTGGGCTTTATCGCTTCGTTTGCGGTGTTGGCGGAAATAGAAATGGGGATATTAGAGTTTTTGATTGACCCCATTATCGGGCCGATCATCGGTGCGGGTTTGCTTGCGGTGATGATCCCCATCCACTTGCTCAGCAGCAAAATACAAGGCCGCCTGATTGCCCAACGCTTGGCGGCACGGCAAAAAGAGCTGCATGTGATGGAGAATTTAGGCAACTTTTTTGAAAAAAACCTGACCTTTGGCCGCATGATGTTTAGCGTTGGCGATCCGGTCGGGTGGAATAAAAAAACCAAGGCCCGATTGTTGCACCTGCGCGAGCAAACCGAAGAACTGGTGCAATCTTTAAACGATTATTTTAGTAGCTACCAAGAGCCGTCCGTTAACAGCCAGCCGTCAAATTTTAAAGAATTTCCATAGCGTGTCCTACGTCTTCCCGTATCATTTTTAAAAAAAGGCATCATTATTCTATAGCAGCACACCCACAGCATTTATTGCTAAGAACTAACTATGGATACTTTAAAACACTATCTACCGCTCTGCTGGTTTAAACTAAACCCTCTGGAGTTAACAAGATCGGTCAGCTTTTTAAAACACAACCTGGTTTTTTATTTTATCGTTGAGTTTTTTTTGCAAGCTAACATGACCGATGACCCGTTAGAGTCATTTTATGAAGTAAGCTTTGAAACGCTGTTGACCGTGCTGTTTGTTTGGATACTATCGGCCCTTAACCGCTCCCTATACGGCCTTATCCAAGTCACTTCCGCCATCCTGTTTTGCTCCAATGCGGTGTCTATTTTAGTGATACCCGTCCTGGTCTGGTTAACCATTAGCGAAAACACCGTCAGCTATTATCTGGTCGGTTTGCTATTGACGTGGGATTTTGCCCTGACCACCTACATTTTCAAGCGGGTGTTGGCGTTAAACATCCCCGCCAGTATCGTCATTTCGCTGTGTTACGCCGCCTTCACTTATTTTGGCGCTTATACCTTGGGGCAGTTAGTGCAATAAATTGTCGCGTAAATTGGGCCAGATCAAGGATTTTTTTTGGCGCGATACCAGCAAACTGGTACTATGTGCGGCTATGAAAAAAAGCGACTTTTATTATGATTTACCGGATGCGCTGATTGCCCAGCATCCTTTGGCCGAGCGCACCGCCAGCCGTTTATTGTGCATAAACCGCGATAGCGGACACTTAAGCGACCGATGCTTTAATGACTTTATCGACCTGATTACCCCCGATGATTTGCTGGTGTTTAACGATACCCGCGTGATTCCGGCGCGGTTGTGGGGGCATAAGGCCAGCGGTGGCAAGGTTGAAATCCTGATTGAAAGGATAGTTGACGAGCACCATGCCATTGCCCATGTCCGTGCCAGCAAAGCCCCTAAAGCAGGAGCCGTCATCCATTTGCCCCAAGGTTTTTCCTGTACCGTGGAAGGTCGGGAGGATGATTTGTTCCGCTTGGCCTTTACTGGCGATGACAGTGTTTTAGAGGTGCTGGCGCACATCGGTCACATCCCTTTGCCGCCCTACATCATCCGTGCTGACGATGAGGGTGATTACAGCCGCTACCAAACCGTTTTTGCCAAAACCGCAGGGGCGGTGGCGGCTCCAACCGCTGGTCTGCATTTCGATCAGGCTTTACTAGAAAAAATCGCCCATAAAGGCGTGCACACCGCCTTTGTCACTTTGCATGTCGGTAGCGGCACTTTTCAGCCCGTCAGAGTGGAAGACCTTAGCCAACATCTAATGCACAAGGAATATTTTAGCGTTGCGCCGGAAACCGTCGCGGCGGTGGCGCAAACCCGTGCTAGGGGCGGGCGGGTCGTGGCGATAGGCACGACCGCCGTGCGGGCCTTAGAATCGGCGGCGCGGACAGGAACCTTGGAAGCTTGCGTGGGCGACACCCGACTATTCATCACCCCCGGCTACAGCTTCAAGGTGGTCGATGCCTTATTGACCAACTTCCACTTACCCGAATCGACCTTGCTGATGCTGGTGTCGGCGTTTGCCGGTTATCAGCAGACGATGGCCGCCTACCAACACGCCGTGACCCAAGGCTACCGCTTTTTTAGCTACGGCGATGCTATGTTTTTAAGTCGGTAATAGCCCTTTTGCTTGGGTGCGTTGGGTAAACCTAGCTTTTCTCCCCGCCCACCAACTTCTGCACCACCAAGCTGCCAACCATATCCCCTTGTACGTTCACCATTGTGCGGACAGTGTCCAGTACGCGATCTATGGGTAGCAAGATAGCGATGGCTTCGGCGGGCAAGCCCACTGATTGCAGCACCATCACCATCGTCACCATGCCCGCACTGGGGATGCCGGGTGCTCCGATAGCGGCGATCATGGCGGTAAAGAACACCATGAGCTGTTGCGTCAAATCAAGCTGGACTCCCGCCAGATTGGCGACAAATAGGGCGGCGGCGGCTTCGTAGAGCGCGGTTCCATCCATGTTGACAGTTGCGCCTAGGGGAATGACAAAGCCGGCGATTTCGGGTTTGACGTGTAAATGTTGTTCGGTACAGCGTAAGGTGACGGGCAAGGTGGCGGAACTGGAACTGGTGGCGAAGGCGGTGACTAAAGCTTCCCGCGCCCCACGAAAAAACGTCAACGGTTTGATGCGGGTGACGGCATACAGCATCAGCGGTAGCACCACCACTGAGTGTAGCAAGGTGCTGCCCAAGACTACGGCGACAAACTGCGCCAAGCTCGCCAGCAGTTGGGTGTTTTGGCTGGCGACCAGTTGAGTGAGTAACGCCATAATGCCGAACGGGGCCAAGCGCATAATCCAGCCGACCATGCGCAGGATAATTTCCAACCCTTCTTGCAATAACGCCAAAATGTTGCGGTAACGCTCGCCGCCCATCACCAAGGCGATACCGAGAAATAGCGCGAAAATGACTATCGCCAAGACATTGCCCTGTGC
>JACXTQ010000134.1 GCA_016919605.1 Methylovulum sp. | reverse complement strand
GTTGCTGGCTAAATGGGGCCTGGGCAAAATCCAATAACCACGCCATTGAGGAGTCATTGGCACGGTCTTCGGAACGGATATTACCCCAAACCAAATAGCAACGGTATTTGGCACGGGTGACGGCGACATAAAACACCCGCAAATCTTCGGCAAGTTCTTCGTATAAGGCTTGGGCGCGGTGTTCTTCAAAGCGCTCGGAACCTAAATCAACATGGATGCCACCCTCAAGATGGCAAGTCAGCAGGTTTTTTTCGCTATACAACCGATCACTGCGTTGCCACAAATAAGGGCAAAAGACGATAGGATATTCCAAGCCTTTCGAGCGATGCATGGTGACGATTTTCACGGCATCTTCATCGCTTTCCAAACGTAATTGCTCGTTTTCATCAGCACTGGCGCTGGCGATAGCGGCGCGTAGCCAATCCAAAGTCTTGGTCATGCCTAAATGGCCGTCCAGCACGGCTTGTTGCAACAATTCCAGCAGATGATTAAGGTTAGTCAATTGCCGCTCGGCCATCAGGGTTCCGGCGATAGCGACCCGAATGTTTTCGCGCTCCAACAGATTCATCAGCATCGCCATCAGCCCCGCACTTTGCCAGTCTTGATAGTAGCCGGAAAAGCGCGACAGCCATTGATCCAATTCCGCTTCACTATGACTAAGCTGGTATAAGGCTTGTCCGTCCAGCCCTAACCAGCTAAGGGTCAGGGCTTGTTTAAGCAAGCCGCTATCGCCAGGATTGGCGACCGCTTGCAGCAGCACGTACAAATCGCAGGCTTCTTGGCTGGCAAACACCGATTCGGTGCTGTTAATAACCGAAGGCACCCCCGCGTTGCGTAATAGGTTTTGGTAGTCGCGGGCTTGTTGGTTAGTCCTGACCAAAATGGCGATGTCCTTGGCTTGGACAAGGGTTTGCGCGGGTTGGTAGCGGTAAGCCTGACTGAGCAAGGCCACCACTTCCTTAATAACGGTAGCTTGGATCAGTTCGGCAGCTTTTCCCGCCGTCCAATGGCCGGATTTGCTGTCACTGTCCGGCAATTGCCAGAACATCAGTGGCGCCAATGCCTCCCCGTCCAGATACAGCGCAGTGCTATCAGCGGCTTGGGCGGCTTTGACCGGATAAAAATGCAAGTCCGGCAACAAAAACGCCTGCTCACGTTGGAACAGGGTATTGACGGCGGCGACCAACAAGGGGTGCGAGCGCCAATTTTTATCTAAGGTATAGCGGTATTGAGCTTGGTGTTGGGCGGCAAGGTAAGAATAAATGTCCGCACCGCGAAACTTGTAAATGGCTTGCTTGGGGTCGCCAATCAAATAGAGGAAAGGACGGCTATCGGCCTCATCGGCTTCGGTGGTCACAAAAATGGCGGAAAAAATCAGCCATTGATTGTCATCGGTGTCTTGGAATTCATCAATCAGGGCGGCGTGGTAACTGTGCCGCAACTCGCCAATCAGCAACGCGCCTTGCTCAGTTTGCAGGGCTTCGGCCAGGCGGATAATTAAATCATCAAAGGACAGCACGTTCATTTGCTGTAAGCGTTTGTCCAGTTCAATGCGTAAATGCTCCAATAATAAGCGCCTAAACAACAAAGGGATAGCGGCATAAGCGGCGGCTAAGGCATCGAACACAGCCGTGTCGATAGCCAGTTGCTTAAGGTAGTCGGCTTTGAGTTCCTCACTGGTTTGAGGTTTGGCCTTAGTGGTGCGAAATTTATTGCCGTGCAAAGCGTCCAGTAAACCTTGTCCGGTCAGCAAAGCAAAAGCTTCGGCATCGGGGATATTGGGTCGCTCGCCGTGCAACCAAGCCGCCAAAACACTGCAATGCCCCTCAAAACTGTCTTGGTAACTGCTTTTAAATTTGCCTCCCCCCAAAGCTTTGCGCATCTGCACTGCCGTCTGTCCAATCAGGCTGGCGGCCCGTTGCGCCACGACCTTAAAATCCGCCAAAGCAGCATCCAGATCGCCGTTTTCGGGATAAATTTTGATCCGCGTATAAGGGCTTAAACCCGCACCGGGGAAAGCGGCAAGGCTACCCAAAAGGGCATCGGGGGTTTTAAAGGTGGCTGTCAACACCGCCACCTCCCACGCTGGCCGCGCCATCTGTTGGCGCCAAAAATCATCCGCACAGGCTTGTTTGATACTCGCCAAATCACCCGTCAGTTCGGCATCGAACAATTGCCCACTTTCCAACGCGTAGTGGTGCAGAACTGTCTGGCAAAAGCCGTGGATGGTAAATATCCCCGCTTGGTCAATGTCCAATAGAGCCAAGGTCAGCCGCTGCCTAATGTCTTCAGCGGATAACTCCAATTGTTCCAGCCAACCGCTAATGGCGGTATCGACGCGGGTATCACCGGACACCGCCCGTTTGGCTTCCGCCAAGCGGGCGCGGATACGCTCTTTCAGCTCTTCCGTAGCCGCCTTGGTAAAAGTGACCACCAGCAGCTGTTTGATGTTGATGTTGTTTTCCACCACAAAGCGCAATACCAGCATGGCAATCGCATAGGTTTTCCCCGTACCGGCACTGGCTTCTATCAAGTTAACCCCCTGATATAAGCGGGCGGTGATGGGATCAAAATGTTCTGGCAGCATAGGCGTAAGCGTTAAAAGGCAGAAGGGCTATTATAAGCATCCCTATCCGCATAATACATCTTCGCATCATTACGGTTATGTATTAATATCTGATGGCCTACCGGCTGGCATCCCGTAGGGTTTTAAGTGGCTGGCAGACCCTGTTTTAAAAGCTACCGCTTTACCTTGTGTCATCACTAAAAATGCGCTGTTGCGGAGAAAAAATGAAGTCGCCCTACCTAACACGTTATCGTTACATCTTAACCCTGCTGGCTTTGCTGGCCTGTTCCAAGACATTTGCCGCCAATGCCTGGAATTATCAGCAAGAAACTGACCGCCTGAGCAACCAGACTTACAGCTACGCGCTGTCACCCTTGCCACGCCGTGACCTGTATGATGAATTACGTTTGGAAGTTGTTTGCCGAAACAAGCAATTGCAAGTCACTCTCACCGCCGATGAGTTGATTGCCTCGCAAGGCAGCAAGTTTGACATCAGTTATCAAATTGACCAAAGCCCGCCAGTTGCCCTGCAAATGACCACCTTCCCCGATTCCAAACGCAAAGGCTATACCGACAGCCAAGCCCAACAGATAATCAAAGCCCTGTTGACAGGCAAGGACACCATTTTTCTTAGAGTTTCAACCCTAACGCGGAAAGAGCTGGCAGGAGCGATTGCCTTGGATGGCATGATGCCAAGCGTACAAAAAGTGTTGGGGGATTGTAGCGGAGTAGTGGACGCGCCTGATGGAACATTAGCCAATTATGATTTTAAGGCATTCCAACAGGATTTTGACAAGTTGTCGGTAGGGCAGCAAAAACAACTGCTAAGCCAGATTAAGCTGCTACTGGAGAACGCCCAATAAGTTGCCCGTATTATCGGCAGTTTGCCATTGTCATTAACCGATAACCAAACCGACATATTTCCTACTTAAATTTAGGGTAAAGTCGCGGGGCTGGACGCTAACGTCCAGCCACTCTTCTGTCAACTTGATTACTGGGGGAATATCATGCGTTACCTTAAAACTATAGTGGCAATGGCTGCGGTCATTGCCACCTTGTCGCCACTTGCCACATCTGCCGATGAAAACGTCCAATTAGGACCAAGACCTTTCTTTTTAGTTGAAGATATGGCACCCAGCGAACTTAAGACCGCTTTGCAACAATGCGCCAGCGGCCCGTTTTATAAAACAGATTTTGCTATTGGCCATCGTGGTGCGGCCTTACAGTTTCCTGAGCATACCCAACAAGCGTATCAAGCGGGCGCAAAAATGGGTGCGGGCATTGTTGAATGTGACGTGACTTTTACCAAAGATAAAGAATTGGTCTGCCGCCATTCGCAATGTGATTTGCATACCACCACTAATATTCTGGCAACGCCTTTAGCAGCCAACTGTTCAGTACCGCCTAACTTTGCCAGTGCGACACCGTTTGCCAATGTGCAATGCTGCACCAGCGACATTACCGTGGCGGAATTTAAAAGCTTAAAAGGCAAAATGGACGCAGGGAACCCTAACGCGAAAACAGTGGCGGAATATATGGATGCCACGCCCAACTTCCGTACCGATTTATATGCGGGCAATGGCATATTGATGACCCATAAGGAAAGCATTGAGTTGTTTAAAAAACTGGGTGTCAAAATGACCCCGGAACTAAAAGCCCCGAGTGTCGCCATGCCTTTCAAAGGCTTCACCCAACAAGAGTATGCGGCTAAAATGCTGAGGGAATACAAACAAGCGGGTGTTGCTCCCAGCAATGTGTTCCCCCAATCGTTTAACTTGGAAGACATCCGCTATTGGATTGCCCATAACCCTAATTTTGGCAAGCAAGCCGTTTTTCTTGAAGATCTGAACGTGCCGGCGGACATTCCGGCGGCTATCGCCAGAATCCCGACATTGGTCGCCGATGGCGTGAAAATCGTCGCCCCACCTACGTGGGCATTAGTGACATTGGATGAACACAATGCCATCGTCCCTTCCGAATATGCTTTGGCTATCAAAGCCTCTGGCTTAAAAATCATTACATGGACATTGGAACGCTCCGGTTTATTGAAAGATGGCGGCGGCTATTACTATCAATCAGTGACCGATGCCATTAAAACCGATGGTGATACGATGGTGTTGCTGGACGTGTTGGCTAAGGATGTGGGTGTCATTGGCGTTTTTTCTGACTGGTCTGCGACCGTCACTTACTATGCCAACTGCATGGGCTTAAAATAATCTCTCCTCTTAACAGGTGGTTGGTGCAATGCCAGCCGCCTGTTTTTTTATAAGCCTTTTAAAACAAATACTTTGCCAT
>JACXTQ010000133.1 GCA_016919605.1 Methylovulum sp. | reverse complement strand
TATGAGCTTGCGTATACTATTCGGACTTTGCCGGGGTGGCGGAACTGGTAGACGCGCCGGATTCAAAATCCGGTGATGGTGACATCGTGCCGGTTCGATTCCGGCCCTCGGTACCAATGATTGGTTCAGAGCCGTGCAAAGAAATATAAAAACCCGCTAAGCTGCAAGGCTTAGCGGGTTTTTTATTGCCCAAAGAAATGTAACAAAATTAAGTCAGGCACTATGCCATCGGCATTGAAGTTGGCCGGGCTGTTTTTTCTTCGCCATGATTTGTGGGTAATCGAGTGGCCTCAACTATGTCCATCGTTGGTTCAGTATTCGTTTTTTTGATGCCTGTTGATAATTCAATGACTTTTGTCGTTGCGCACCCATGAAGGTAGCAGACCGGAACCACAAAAGCATTAAATTTCATAAATTTACTGTAATAGTTTGGCATGACTGACAGTTATTTGGTTGGATTTTGGGCACAGTACCCAATTCAACGCTAAGGTGTATGGTCAGTGTTTGTGTGGGTGATTACAGGATATATGGCGAAACCCATGAGTTTCGCCATAAGCTTATGCGCTAAACCAAGTATGGCGGGCACGTTTCTTTGCCCGCCGGTTCATCCTAATTTGGCATTTAATTACCACAGTTAGAGGCTAATGCGGCTTCTATCGCGCTGTATAGCTCGTTGGAGTCAAAAAGCCCTTGACTATAGAAAACATTCGCGGCAGTGGTAACAGCTTGGACATAGCTGTCGTGGTTTTCCCAATCATTGCCAAGAGGGGTTTGGCTGCACGGAGCCAATTGTTCCAAGCTGCATCCTCGGCTTTCAACCGTTTGCGTAGGTGGCGTGTTTTGGCAACGGTCAGCGCTATTTAAGACGCCATCTTCATCTAAATCTTGTATCGGGGCTATGCTGACCGCATCCAAAGCAGGACCAAACACATCTGCCTCAAGGCTGGTCAGTTTTAGCACCATGTTGGTTGATTGGGCTTTAAAAATAAAAATACGCTCAGCCCATTCCAGATGCTCCAATGTACTCGCAGCCGTTTTATCAACAGAAAAAATCCTTGTAAATGTCCCTAAGTCAACTTTTACGCTTTGGTTGGATCGCCCTCCTTCGGGGCTAGGAGCCATCCAAAAGCTTAAACGGTAAGCCACGCCTGGTGTAAGTCCACTGATGTTTTGTGTGATTGTGGCGGGTTCAATGCCTGCAAGATCTAAACACCGTTCACCTTTTTTCGCAGGCCAACGTGATCCGATATAGTCGATGCTACCGTTGGATACTGTCCATGCGGGCAATGTTTTTGTGTCGCGTGCAGAGAGTAAGAGAGCATGTTCTACCGGATCGGATTCTGGGTCGGGGCCGATTTCAAAGCTTCCATTGAGGATAAGCTGGGCATAGGATGGAGCGGATGAAAACGTAGCCACTAATAACATGGTTGTAAAAATTTTCTTCAAGCATTTGGTGGTGTTCATAAGTGTTACCTCTTTGAAAATGTGCTGTGGTTAGCAAATAAAGCCGTTGTTGACGGTGATTATGGATTGCTTTGAAAACTGGCCTGACCACGTTCAAGCGGCACTAGGCCGCCATCGTCGCCAACTGTCAGCAACAAGCTGCCTGTGCTGTCGATGCTGCCAAAGTTTAAGCCATAAACATGCAGGCTAAACACCAATTTGCCGCGTGGGAAATGCGGCTCCACGAGTTGCAAGTTGGCCTTTACCTTTACGCCGTTGACCGTGCCAATAAACTGATAAAACCCTGCCGGATGTTGCACAAACGAACCGGCAGGGACCGTAAACACGAGCGAGCCTAAACGCACGGTGACATCTTCGGTGCTTGGGTTGATACCGTTGCTGTTGACGCCCAACAGAGCTTGGGCATCAACCGCCAGCTCATCGCCACCATCGCGCACACGGAAACGCATGTCAACATTGGCCTTTAAGCCCACCAATGATTGGCCTAACGGGTTTTCTATAAACCGGTCGGTAAAGTCAGATTTGGCATAATCGTAGACAACAATGTTGTCCATATAGGCGGTGGGCTCACCGAATCTGCTGTAGGCGTGGTGACCAAGCAGTTTCACCGAGTCGCTGTCGCTTCTGAGGCTTGTAATGGCGTCGGTGTTGGTGTCGACTAGCACACCGTCAAAGTACAGGCGCATTTTGTCAGCGGTGCCTTCAATGCCATTCAAGTCCCATGAAAACGCCACATGCACCCATTCGCCAACGGGTATGTCGTTCCAGCTTAAGGCGTAGCAAAAATGCCCGGTATTCAGTTGGTCGTTAATGTAAAAGAACATACCGCCAGACCCAGTAAAGCCATCAGACCACATTGCCGCAATGCTTGCGTAGCTGCCTTCGCCGCCTTGTAAGTCATAAGGCTGTTCGCCAAAAATGCCAATCAAGGGCGTTTCAAAAGCGACAAAGCGATCAATCCGTTTTTGCAGCCACATCGACACCGTACCTTTGGTTTTGTCGCCTGCGTAGAACTGTTCGGGCGACATCGTCAGATAACCGCCGCCTCCGGTTTCACCGCCCGTGGTGGCAAAGCCATTGCCGAAGACGCCCGGCACATATTGCACACCGCCTTGCGAATCGCTGTGGATGCCAAAGCTGGAGCCAATCGGGCTTGCTGTCACTTCACCATCGCTGCCCAGTTGGTTCCACAGCACAACGCCATTGCCCCAGCTCGGCAGCGCCGTTAAGGCAAGTGCAATGCCTACGGCCAAGCCTTTGACCGTCAAATGGGGTTGGACACAATTTTCAGTTGTCTGCTTGTCGATTCGTGCCATCAGTTTTTTAAGGTGCATAGTCGTTTCCTCTCGGTGTTCGATAGGCGCCTAGTTAAGCCTAGTGCCCGTAAATTATTCCATTAGTTGACTGCCTTCCTCTTTGGCGGCGGTTCCGATACAGCTTAGGATTGACTCCCCTGCCGTTTTCCTATTCCCTTTGTATAGGGTTTGTTGCGGCAGCGCATTGATAAAAGTCAATTTTGGTAGGGTATTTTTCACATTTGCTTCAGCTTGCCTGCTTTGGATGAACAGTAATTTGCAACAAATGCCATATATTCCAATTCACGATTGGAATTATGCTGATTATTAGAAAAGGCTTAGCAACGACACTATGACACTAACTTAACCGGTTGGGCATGGGAATTCTTAAGAAGAAATCCAGAATATCAGTCAGACTATCAGATGTTTCGGTGTTTCCTGAT
>JACXTQ010000132.1 GCA_016919605.1 Methylovulum sp. | reverse complement strand
TTTAAATGTTCCAAACAAAACTGGACGCTATAAGGCGCATTCAGTGCCGTATTGGCTTCACGGTTAGCTAAATACTGCCGCATTATCCGCTCAGATACGCCACAAAGCCGCGCCGCCGCTCGTTGGCTTATTCCTGCTGATTCTATCAATTGCCTAAGGTATTCAGGATCAGGGTTGTGCTTTTCAGCGTTGGGCTTCATTTTCCCAATGCTTCCATTTTAATTTGTTGGGAGAGCTGTTCTGGCTGTTGGCGCATCCAGACAGCTATCTGTTTTTCGCCCGTGGTGACGGACAGCTGTTCTTGCACAGCGGATAAAAAACCCAAGTTTAATTTAGGTGATAACGTTACGGCTCGTATCGCCCGTAAAATACCCTTGTCATCAACGGCATATAAATCGACTAACAACCGCTGTTCCGCATTATCAATTAGGTAAGGTTTTCCGCGTTCTAAAATTATTAGCTTAGTCATATTTTGGCTCCCATGCTGCTGAATACTCATGTTTAGCAAATAAATCAGGCATTCCTGAATTTTGTTTTAACCTCAATACCTCATCGGCATCCATACCAAGATTTTTAGAAATTTGGCAGTCATCCATACCAAGCCCTACCAAATCGGCAACAATATTGCTCATTTGGTTTATTTGGTGAGTCCCACGAGCGCGGTTAAATCGGATAGTTGCGCTCATAAGTTCGCTAACATCAGCATTTAAAATGACAACAGGAACGTATTCCATTTTGAAATGTTTGGCAGCCAGGTGTCGGTGAAAGCCGTCCACAATCATGTAACTTGTTTCGCTTTCCTGTATCACTACAATGGGGAAGCAAAAGCCGCTTTTTTGAATATTCAGCTTTAGCAATTCCAATTCCGGTTTAGCAACTGCGTTAGGGTTCCAAGGGTTTGGCTTTAGATACTCAATCCGTACCAACACTGGCATCTTAATTTCAATAGTGCCGTTGCCGAACATATCGGCGGTTTTATTTAGATGTCCTGCCATTTTTCGTACAACCTCTCAATTTTTTCTTGCATCTTGTTTGAATAACCAAAGCCATATTTTTTAAAAACAAAGTCACGCTTGATAATCGCGCTGGCAAGCGTTTCCCATGTAATAAAATATTTTTGCTTAAGCCCAGTTTTTGCCATCATTGCCTTGCAATCTTTCCGACTATCCTGAATGTAAATATCTTTGGCAATATTTTCTTTTACTTCGTAATGATGCCAGTGATACCAAAACACGATCTTGAATTTTTCCTCAAATATTTCCCGTGATGCCTCTGGCAATGATACCATTAGCACTTTTGTGTATTCTTTCCAGCTTAAGTTTTCAGGCTTTTTGACTTTGCCGCTATTGATCCGGGTATGGTTGTACATCTTGCCAAAATTAGCACCTTGGACGCGCTCAACCATGCGATTCCAAGTCGCAGGTTCAATAACACACCACTGATTTAAGGTTTTGCTTTGCTCTTCGCCAAAAGCAAAACAGGTCCGTTGTTCATGTGGTGGGATGCCCATTTTCCACATGGCATCATAAACACGGTTATAGTCGAGTTTATTGACGGCGTAGTAATGCCAAACATCGGCAATTTTCCAATCATGGATGGGCAAACAAATCCAAGTGCGCGGGTCTTTGCCCACATAGCGGTAAGTATGTGGATTTTTTTTGTCGCGGTTTTTCATGCAACGCACATTCATTAATCGACCGTAGCTTTCATCATCACGCATACCGATAAAATTGGCGATAGCTTGCGCCCCGGTCTTGTCGCATAATGCCTCGCCAAATTTGGTAATAGTCCATTCATTAGACGACTTGCTTACATAATAGGGTTTTAGCCAGTCAGGGCAGTTATCTTCATTGATAACATAAGGCATATCCGGCATGTCTCGGGCCCAAGGATTTTCGGTTTTCCCCCAATATTTAAAATAACGTTGATAAACGCTGCTGGCATTGTTTTCAATTTCGGACAAGCATAACCAATAGGGTTCAACGTCAGCACTATCCATTAAGCTGCGTGTGTAACGAGAAGTTTCCTCAAAAATGATTTCTAAGTCTGCAAATACGGTTTTTACTGGCAATCTATTAAGTTTTTTCGCCACTTCAATCACTAAATTAAGCAACACGCCGGAATCTTTTCCTCCGCTAAATGACACATAAAAATCATCATGCGTTAAAATCGCCTCTTCTATCCTCGATAAAGCGGCTTGGTAAACATTCATTTGCGCTTAACCTCTTTCACAAACCACGTATACCGTCCACGTTTTGATTTCTCAGAAAAACCCAGTTTAGAAAGCGTTGGCGCACTATCACCCGTGCAAAGAGCCTTAATTGTTTCGGCATCGGTATCTTCCATTATCAGCTTAATCCGGCTTTCCAAAATGCGTTTGTAAATACCAGTGCTGCGGAAGTCTTTCTGCATAAAACCATAATTTAGCAAAGCGATTTTTTTATCACTATGGCTTAAATCAATGGCACCAAACCCCACGACTTTTTCATTAATAATGGCTAACGTCCAAATAATATCCTCATTGTCATAGATGCTTTCTCCAAGCGATTCGGCTACTTCCTTTGATGCAAACCAGGATCCCATAAGCGTCCAAAACTCAGGCGCGTCTTTTCCAGATGTTGCCATCCAAATGACACATTCACCTTTGGGAGTCATAAATTTATTAAGTGCTTTCATGTTTTCCTCAATACCAAGCGTTATTTAGTGCTTGGTAAAAATAAGTTATTGATAGTCAGTTACAACCGATGCCACTTGCTATTTGGTGGCACAGACCATTGGTCGCCATCGTCATTCTTGTATAACAGGCTCTTCTTTTTTGGGCTTAGGAAAAAACGTTTCAACTAAAGGCAATATTTCAGAAGCCTCTATTTTCTTGGATAACAAAGCACCGGATTCTGTCCAACTTTGCTTCGCCATCCCAACGCTTTCCAGACGATCTAAAATTTGAAACTTAATTTTGGTTTGCTTACATTCAGCAACGGTTGCTGTTAAATGAATATCAAGGCAGTAAAAACCTTGCATGAAAGACTGGTATTTTTCATGATCCGGTGGCATGTCTTGTGCCGCTATTTTTGTGCGGAATTCGAGCAATTTTTCTCCACCTGAACAGCCAAATGTGTGCCAAGTTATGTTCTGGCGGACTGCACCATAACAATGGCCTGCTTGCTCAAGTTTGGTATGCAGTAAAAAAAGTTCTTCTATAGTCATGATGGTAATCCTCGCGTTTGCTGGTTAATGCCACCCCGTCCTTGGTGGCTGTTTGCTGCTCCATTGATAAAAATCATAGGCGATAATCGCCTATTTGTAAAGTTATTTTTAAAGCATTTCAAGCAACGATTTTAGTTTTTCTTTATGCGTCGATTTCACCTTGTCAATTTCCTGCTTGAACTCTGCCACCACATCACTTTTTTTATCCAACGCCTTGCCGATACGCTCATCAATACCGCAATGCGCCCAAATGTCGATATAAACCACCTTGTGTTCCTGCCCTATGCGGTGGCAGCGGTCTTCTGCTTGGATACGCTCGGAATACTTAAAGCCATTGTTGTAAAACAGCACATAGTGGGCTTCATTGAGCGTCAGTCCATGACCGCCACAACTAGGCGTGGACACAAAAAAACGCGCTGACTGGCGGAATTTTGCCACTTCGTCTGCACGTTTTGATTCAGCCACTGCCCCATAAAACAAGGCCACACTTTCAGCCCCAAATTGTTCCATCAAAGCGGCGGCGATCTGCTCAATGTCATAGATAAACTTTGCCCAAATAATCACTTTTTCGTCCGCCGGAATGCTGGTGATGGTGTCCATCAGCGTTGCCAAGCGGTTATGTGGAAACGTCAGCCACTCATAATCCCCCGCCTCGTTCAATCGTCGTCGCCAAAACCCGCAACTAATCTGTTGCAAGGCGGTAAACAGTCGGAAAATAGTGTAGGGTTTGAAGTCGTCAAAATCCACGTCCGCTAAAATTTCGTTCTTGGCTTTTTTGTAATAGCGGTATTGCTCTTCGGTAAAACAGCAATAGCGGATTTCGTAAAGCTTATCCGGCAAATCTAAGCATTCGTCTTTGGTGACTTGGTAGACGTAAGGCTTGATCTTGGCGGCAATCCATTCGGTGTTATGGCTACGCACAATCAAGCCTTTGAACTTTTCGGAATACTCCAAGTGATTTCTGGAAAAGGAATAAAACGACTGGTAGCCCAGGATTTTTTTCGACAAGAAACGCATTTGGGCATACAAATCCACCACGCCTTGGCTAATCGGCGTTCCTGTCAATATCAACCGATACCGCGCCCGTTCCGCCACAAAGGTAATGCGTTGGGTGCGCATGGATTTATGACCTTTGATGTAGCTGGATTCATCCACGATCACAAAAGCATCTGCATCAATCAAATGGTTGACCGTCAACGCCACGCGGTTGCTCGATGATACTGATTCAATGCCGACAATCTGCCAAAAGCAATCCTGTCCGGTGCTAATGCTGGTTTTGTGGTTAAACACTTGGATGTGACTCGGTAGGCATTCCGTGTGCTTTAAGATTTCATGGCGGATGGTGTCTTTTAGCGATACCGGGCAAAACCAAATCACCCGGCTAATTTTTGCCTGTCTAAGCCGGATTAATTCAATCGCCGTGCGGGTCTTGCCCGTGCCCATTTCCATAAACAACGCCCCCACACGAGTGGGGAGCAATTTGGCAATGGCTTGGGTTTGTTGTGAGAGTAGCGGGGTTTTGGTTCGGATAGGCTCAATCAAGCAAATCATTGTCGACCTCCACCGATTCAGGCACTGTCAGTGCTTCGGGTTTATTCGATGCTTTTTTACGCGCTTTTGGCTTGGGTGCTACCGACACCACCAAGGCGTTTTCTTTAGCCGTTTGGGCTGCATCCAATAACGCTTGCGCGGCCTCGGTGATGCTAAAGCCGTTGACTGCTGCAAAGTCCCGGATTTGCTCATACTGCACCGGATCAACGGAAAGGTGGGGCTTGACATATTTGGCAGTCGGTAAGCGTTTGGCGGCTTTGTAATAATCCTCATCACGGCCCCAAGCAATGCACACTTTGCCTTTTTCTGAGCCGCTGGTGTACGCCTTAATCCAGCGGGTTTGTTCTGCTTCAAAATCGCCGCTGATGGCTTTTAAGCGGGTAGCTTCATCGTAAATGCGGATGATAAAACCGTGTGCCAACAACTCATGACCAATGTCCGCCATGCGGTCAATTGGGTTGCCATTAAACGCCGTGAGGGTGCGCCGCCAAGCCGATGTCTGCCAATCAAAGCCATTGCCGCGCATTAACAGCCGAAAATCTTCCCGTTTTTCGGGGAAAGCAATAGTAATCGTGTTGCCATTCAAGCCAATTTCCGCCACGGTTTCAGAGTTTGCCGATTCCGGCCTAACGGTGGCTTCGGCCTTGATGTCGTTAAGCATTTCAGCATCAATCGCTGTGTTGATAGCGGGTGGTTGTTTGATAAACAAGGCTTTCAAAATCACCCCGATTTTAGTTTCACGGTTATCAATAAACCAACTGGCGGCGGTTTGGTTTTTGAATTGGTTGATGACATACGTCAAATGCCCGTCATCCAAGGCAATAGCGTTGTGTGATGATCCCCAGTAGGCATCCAGCATCATTCCGGACAATTCGCCGGATTGGGCTTTTTCAAGAAGGGCTATTTTGTCGGCACGGAGTGTTTCTGACCAAGCGATTTGCTTGGGTGTGCCTGTCAGTTCTGGCAGACCTTGGGCTTGATTGGCTTCGGCGGCTTTGGCGTTTTCTGCTTCGCGTTGTTGGGCTTGGCAGTCTGTGCAGATAAAACCTTGTTTTTCCGCCCATTCCGCTTTGCAGTCGGCATCTTTTTGGTTTCGTCCAAATAATGAAATAGTGTGGTGGCAACCTGTGGTTGCACAAGTGGCGTAGGCTTTTGCCATAATAAGTCCTCTCAGTTTGTGATGGAATTTTGCCGCCCGATATGGTGGCTGGATGCTATTGTAGGCGAATTACGCCTAATTCACAATATTTTAAACACAAAAAAGGCCGCATTTAGCGGCCTTTTTTAATGGATGTGTTAGTTGGTACAGCATGGTTTCCTTAAACTGTGTGTAGTAAATTTGTCACTAGGTTAATTTGTAAATAGCGTAGGGTGTGGTAATACTGTAGTAGGTTATTGTTAGGCGGAAACTGTAACCAATTGATTTTAAAACTCTAATAATATGAGTATCGTTTTTTTTGTACTGTAGGCGGGGTATTTGTTTTTGTGGGCAGGTATGTTGCCAACGGCCATATTACTACGACAACAGGGGGGATTAAGCCCATTCCGGTATTTGATGCGGTTTATTGGCAAAGCATTTTTTGATGCGGTTTTATGTCGGTTAAGAAGCCCAGTTAAGGGGCTTTTTTTTGCCCTGACCATCAGGAAACCCCTACAAAACTGCCTTTTTTAGGCTTGCATAATGGCAACAATCCGGCTTGTCCGGGATTGTTTCCATTTTTATAGCGAGCTGCCTATCATGACAACACTTTCCGGCCAGCGCACCTTTTATAGCCAAGACACTAAAAATGCCGGGGCTTTTTTTGACGGGTTGCGTTCACAATTTAAAAAAACCGATTTAGGGGTAGCGTTAGACTCTGCCTCGGTTGCAGATTATTTGAATACGACGGCCAATCAAAGCGCGTCGGTCATCGGTTTTAACGTACCTGAAAAAATGCAGGTAATCCGGGACGAACTGACCCCGGAACAGTTTTCTAGCGTCTGTAGCGCGATGCTTGACGGCGCGATACTTTATGAGCGCGAACACGGTTGTTTACCGTCAGCTGACGTTATCGAAACGGCTATTGCAATCGCCCATTCAACCACCCGTGAGGCTGAATTAAAGTATAAACTGGCCTCATCATCCGGTATTGCATTAGATAGTGCGGACAGCTTGTCATCTGACCCATTGGCAATTCAGGCGAACAGGGCGGTAACGGCAATTTTGTCGTCTTTCCTCTCTTTGCCGCCGTTCGTTGTTTCTTTACCGTACGATTTGGGTTCTAACCAAGCCAAACTTGCCATGCTTTCGCATCAAGCCGGTATTGATAACGGCCAGTATGCCGCTGGTGCTAACATGGACGGGGCTAATTCTGGCAACGCCTATTTTTCAAGCGACAGAATCGACACCGGAACGCGCGGTACACCTTCAGGCAATGCAGTGGCGTATACGGGCAAGATTACCCGTATCCAATCATCACTTTTTGCATGTGACAGAAACGCCGGTGATTTGCCTCTGCTGAAAGGCCGCGCTATGGTTTATATCAACGGCCAATTTGCGGGCAAAGAAGTTTCGCCGGGCGTTATTAGCGGCTCTTTGACGGTTGGATCAGTGACCTATACCCAATCGGGTACTATCAATAACACCACGGGGGCATTTACCGTAACGGTAACGGCATCCGGCGGTGGGGCATTATCATCATCAGTGCCTGTCAGGGTAAAAGCCATTATCGATTATGAAAATAACGATAGCCTATTTCCCCCTTCATTAAATGTTCATATTGATACATTTGATTACTTCGCTAGCCCGTGGCGCGGTATTGTTCAGGTATCGCCCGATGCCATGACGCAAATGAGCAATGAGCTGGGGATCGACCCAGCCAGCCAAGCGATGGTTGCCGTAAATAACCAGATGGGCAACGAACGGCATTATAAGGCCTTATCGATGGTGATGCAGTTGGCCAGCCAAAATTCTGCCACGTTTTTCTTTAATTGGACAGGCCGCCAGGCGACATTAAACGCGGCACAAATCTTCATGGATATGGCCTTGCCGGTGAACAGTCTTAGTCAGCAGATGGCAATTGATACCATGGCATACGGTATCAAATACTGGTATGTCGGCATAGATATGGCCGCGCTAATTATGGCGTTACCCAATACTATGTTTAAGCCATCTGGGCTGATGCCGCGGGCCGGCATTTATTGGATGGGTACGCTGATGGGCATTTACGAGGTTTATTTTTGCCCCAATCGGGATATTGTTGTCGAAGATAACACAAGCACATCAATCCTGTTTATCGGCCAAGCTGCCGAGGCCGCACGTTCGCCTATCGTTTATGCCGATGCCGTAGCGCCGATTATTCTGCAATTGGGTAATACGCCGAATATGAAACGCGGCTTTACCGTTTATCAGCGTAATTTAACTGAGGTTAACTTGCATGGGCCTAGTTCAAAAGGGTGCGCGAGCCTTCAAATTACTGATTTCTCTGTTAATTAAGGGTAGGTACAGAATGACGACATTTATTATTGCCCCAGATGGGGACAATGAAGATTTAAAAGCGGCTTTTGCAGGGGCAGCTTATCCGTTGGAGGTGGCTGTTAAGAATTTGATGCCGCGTACTTTCCGGCACAATGCTTTGGATATTGAGTTGCGCACTTGTATGGGCGGCATTGCTACGGAAACCACGGTTAACATCGGTGAGTTTGCCCAGTTGCAGAAGCTGTTTACCGAGGCGGCGGCTGTTGGCAGGCTGAACCGCTACCCGGAGGTGCTGGAGTTGCGGGCGGATATTGCGGTGGTGGGCGGCGGGTCTGCCGATTTAGAGCCAGACGATAGCGATGCGGCTAGCG
>JACXTQ010000021.1 GCA_016919605.1 Methylovulum sp. | reverse complement strand
TCGGTTTGGGAAAATCGTATTCGGCATTAGCCCTGCAAGCCTACAACAGGCAGATGAACCGGGCTAGCCGCACTTGTATTACGGTTCCAGATTCAGTGCTGGCTAACTGGTATCACGAGCATAAGGTTTTTTATGCCGATACGTCGAAGATGCTGTTTATCGGCATGTCGCCGAAGACGGATAAGGCGGGTTTGATTGTCCAGGAGCAGGTGCTGGACGAGCAGGGCAAGCCAAAAATGGACAGGAACGGCAACCCGCTTTACCAGGACGTGCTGGTGAGAGATGACCGCGAGACCATTTGGGCTAAGATGCACAAAATCCCTAATTCTGATTTAGAGTTAGTGGTTATGACACAGCCCCAATTCGGTAAAATCCCTGTCAAGCAGACCACCAAGCGCAAATATGCCGATGCCATGATGGCTCAGGAGCTGTTGAGCAAGGCTGATGCCGACAAGATGATGGAGGACGGCAAAGTTAGCTATTCCGATGCGGTTGCCGCCGACCGCTTGGAGCAAAAATACACGGATGGGGGAACTGCCAAGCAGGATGCTTACCCGTATTTTGAGGATATGGGGTTTGACTCCGTTATCGTTGATGAGGCGCATAATTTTAAAAATAGCTTTTCGCCAGGCAAAGAATCCAGCCGGATAGCTTACCTGCCGACGCCAAGCCCTTCGCAACGCGCCATCGATATGTCGCTGAAAATGGATTATTTGCGTTCGGCTAACGGCGGGCGCGGCCCAGTGTTGTTGTCGGCCACTCCGGTGACTAACAGCCCGCTGGAAATTTACAACATGCTGTCGTTGTTGATTGACCCGAAAGAGTTTGAGAAGTTTGGCGTATACACGCCGGACGACTTTATTCGTGTGTTTGGCAAGGTTGAGTCCATCGAGAAAATGAAGGTGTCGGGCGATGTGGGAACCGTTGATGCTATGGTGGGCTTCCAGAACTTGGACGGCTTGCGCTCGCTGTTTCATCAATACGCCATCATCAAGAATGCCGAGGACGTACAGTTGCCTTTGCCGGATGCCGAAGAGATACAGGCCACCGTGGAGCTGTCCGAAGAGCAGCAGGCCGCTTACCAAGAGCTACGCAAAGAGGCCAAAAAGGCTTCGTCGCCAATTAAGGAGGAAAGGGAAAGCGTAAGGCCGCTGTTTTCGATTATCAGGGATATGGATAGGGTGACGACCGACTTGGATATGTATCACAAGCAGATAACGTTCGTTTTTGATGCCAACCATAAGGACGCGTTGGACAAGGCCTTGGCGATGATGCCGAAGATGGTACAGCGTAAGGAATATGACAGCGACCTTGAAAAGGATGTGACCGTCACTGTACCGTTTGAGTGTGACGTTTTTGAAAAGGACGGCAAGCTTATTGTGGTCATGACCGATGCCGGGGAAGACGATATGCTGACCGCCATGCAAAAGGTGGGCATACCCGAAGACGAGGTGGCGCACCCGATCACGCCGAAATACGCCGAACTGTTAAAAAACTTGGCGGCGGAGCTGGAGGCGGGCGGCAAGCAAATTGTCTTTACCGAGGAAAAAAGCCAGCATAAGAAACTTGCGCGTATTTTGGTGCATTTTTTGCCAATCACGATGGAAAATATCGGCATTATTAACGCCACCGATGCCGCCGGGGAAAAGCTTCAGCGCATATCGGATGCCTACAATTCCGGCAAAATAAAGATTGTTATCGCTAACAAAAAGGCCGAGGTCGGGGTGAACCTGCAAAAAGGCACAACGGCGATCCACCACCTGACCTTTCCGTGGGTTCCCGCGTCCATGCAGCAACGTAACGGGCGCGGTGTCCGGCAGGGCAACACGGCGGCGGTGGTAAGGATTTATTGTTATGTCGGCAAGGGGTCGTTTGACTTGTTCCGGCTGAACCTGATTAACCAAAAGGGCAGTTGGATTAACGACATCCTTAGGGGTAATGAGTCAAGCGTGGAGAACAAGGGCGACGGGCATTTATCGACCGAGGATACGATGGCCTTGCTTTCGGATAACCCCGAAGAATACCGGGCCCGAATGGCTGAGGGCAAGGCCAAGCGCGAGGCCGCCAAAAAAGCCAAGGCCGATAAGGCTATGGTGATAAACCTCAACCAACTGATTGAGGCGCGGCGCAAGTTGGACTTATTGCAGGGGTGGAAAGCGGATGAAAAGATTAAGCTAGAGCAAGACCTTGTCAAAAAAGAAGCCGCTGTAGGCGCGTTTAATGATGACGGCACACCAGAAGCCCAAGGTAAGTTATTGGGGCTTAAAAATAGGCTGGCTTTTGCGCAAAAGCAACTGAATGGCTTGGATGCCAAATATCAGGCCATTGAGGAAGCCGCCACCGCTACGGTTAAGCAAAAAATCAGCTTTTTAAAATCCAAAGCCGCCGCTGGGGAGTTGCCGTTTGATGCCGCCGCCATAGATAATCCTGATTCGGTACTGATTACTCCGATGGGTATGGTTATCAGGGAAGGCATGGTGTTTGAGGTTAAGACGAATACCCGTATTTATCCTTCGTTAAACGAACTGTGCATGGTTACGGGGATTTATACCGCCGAGAAATATTTTAAAGTTCGGCCTAAATCATCTGAAAAAGAAATCATTATCAAATTGGGCGATTTAAACAGTTATGAGTTGCAACCTATCGCCATGACCAAGGAAGATTGGGATATGGCGGTGCTGTTGAATAATGAGATGACGCTGAAAGGGGTGGCAAATTTAGGGATAGACACCTTCACTAAATTTCGTGGGCAAATAAACTTGAGGTACGGCATTCTGTATATTGCCGACATGGGCGGTAAGTATGGGATTGCAAAATTTACCGATAGTAAAATCGGCGAGGATTTTGTCTTTCCTGATGCCAATAATGAGGCGATTAAGCGGGATATAGCCATAAATTATTACGATGGCTATAGTTTTGCCGAGTATTTGGTGGCCGATTTTATGCAAGTGCTATTCGGGTTAGATTGGGGCATGGCAATTAAGCAATATGTCAATGCGGTTAGCCAAGAACAGGCTTTGGCTAAAATCGCTTACGAGTTCGCCAAGCTAGCCGACGAGAAAGGCATGAGCGAGTATGCTTATGCCGATTCCATTTCTTACGGGTTAAGGCAAGTGGTGATGGATGTTATTGTCGCTACTGTGGTCGGCGATAATAAAAAACAGATTAGGGCGTGGACATATAGCTTTATTAACGATATGCAGGCTAAGGCCGTTGCCGAAGCGCAAGCCAAAAGAAATGCCGAAGCGCAAGCCGCCCTTAAAAGTGATCCTAATTTTAAGGAAATCCCCAAAGACTTGCTGGACAAGTTGGCGGCGGTCGGCATAACGGCTAAATACAATACAACCACGCTGCGTATCCGCTCTTCAAATTATCAACCGTTTGCCTTAGTGCTTTTCCAAGATAAAAATGCTAAAAATGGGCTGTTATTTAAGGCTAAAGATGATCTTAAAAGCGATTACGGCGCACAGTTTGGGCAAGATTTGGGCGGCAGTTTTTCAGGGGCTTGGTGGTATATGTCGGCCAGTAAGGACATTGGTAAGATAGTCGCCACCATCATCGGAGAAAATCCGGTTGCGGATTTGGCGGCGCAAAAGGCCAAGCCCGAAAAGCTGATTGTTCCGGTCGGCAAGGTTAAAGTGGGCAATATGGTTGCCGGGTTCGCTGTTGCCAGCTTGGGGCAATCTTGGGAGGCTAAGGAGTACCATATCAGCAAAGTTAAAGCCGATTCCGGTTTTGACATAGAAGAGGGCGATTTAATCCAATATGCGAGGTTTTGATAATGAGACTATATTCACCAGATGATTTAGCCCCTGTTGTCGGCGAGGCCATGAAAAGCTATGACGATACGGACGAGTTTGTCCGTACGTTTGCCGCTGGCGTTGCAAATATAATTAAAAAAAGGCCAGAAAGTTACCGTCTGTATGGGCCGTATTGGTGGGGAATCAAGAAAATCATTTTAGGCTTGGGTCTAGGCGGATTTGATGATTTTTTGGATGCAGAATGGCTGGAAAAGACGGATTTGGGCAGTCCTGCATTGCAGTGCGCGGCGGCATACGCCTTTCAGGAGGCTTTGCTGGATACCAGGGAGATACCCGGCAATGCCGTTAGCCTTGAAGATGCCGACGGCAATTTTACGGATTGCGTTACGGTTGACCACACGCTGGAAATGCTTGTTAAGATGAGGGTTAAATGACGGAAACCTAGGCGGCATGATGCACAAAATCGGCTAAGATGATTTAAACCATCTTTTTAGGAGTTTGTTGTGACCGCCTTTACTAACTACACAGAGAATCAAATCGCCAACCACATTTTTGGTTCGGCTTCATTTCCTAAGCCCACTTTGCTTTACATCGCTTTATTTTCGGCGGTCGCCGATGGGGAGGCGGGTACTGTTACGGAAATTTCCGGCAATGGGTATGCTCGTGCGGCCTGTGCGCCAGGCAGCAATTGGACACAACCTGTAGGCGGTAACGGCACTGTGGCGAACGGGGTTGTTATCTCATTCCCAGCAGCCACAGCCGATTGGGGCAATATTACGGCTTGGGGTATTTATGATGCCGCCACGGCGGGTAATTTATTGGTTTACGCCAACCTGACCAACGCGCGTAACATCACAGCCGGGGCTACGCCTAGTTTTGGTGTGGGCGCATTGACGGTGCAGGTTGATAACTAGGCCTAGCCATGACAACTACTCTTTATAATGAGCTAACTAACGATCCAAGTGGGTTGGGCTATGCGCCGCATGTTGCCGCAGGAGATGATGGGGTGCTGGCGGCAATTATAAATTATAAAAACATTCTTGAGCCTGGAATTTTGACGACTAGCGATATAAACCGTTATTTTTTAATGAACGGCTTTTATTTTGAGATAACGGCAAAAGCTGCCGAT
>JACXTQ010000131.1 GCA_016919605.1 Methylovulum sp. | reverse complement strand
ATTTGTGCCTGTATTTCAACAAGATAAAAAGCATACGCCATCGTTCCCACGCTCCGGCGTACCCTCAGGGGCATAAATGGGAATGCAGCCAGGGACGCTCCAGCGTCCCGCAACGCTGGAGCGTTGGAACGATGGTATATTATTTATCTTGTTGAAATTAAAGGCAAAATTACTTAACTTAACGACAGTAAATCACCCCCTCTGCAACACCGCTTCCCAAACCGGCAGCAACAGTTCTTGGCATTGGCGCTCAAACGTCTCGCCCAGCAACAAGCTTAAATCCGCTTCCCCGTACAGCCGCCGTAGTTCCGGTTCATAAGGCTGGGCGATGGCGCGTTGCAGTTGCTCCAGCGCCATATCCAATGCGGATTTGCTGGCGCGGTTGCCGTGCCGTAATTTATAGGCCTGTTTAAGGTAGGCTAAGGCGGCTTCGACAAAAAACGCATCGGGCTGTTGTTGGCCTAGGCAGAAAATGTCCAACAAGGCCAGCAAGCTCTCAGGCCGGGCATCCTCAGGCAAAAAGCATAAGTCCATGTCGCTACTGAGCAAGTGGGTGGTTTGCGCGTGTAGCTGGTTCATCAGCAAATGATGCAGCCAGACCCCGACAAAATCCTTGCCTTTCAAATCAGCGTAACGATAGAACAGGCTGCCGTGTTCATACAGGTTGCCTAACTTGCCGATCAGCCGATAAGAACCGATAGTCAGGTCGATGGGCAAGTCATCTATCGCCATACCTAGCTGCTTGTCCTTGATTTTGGCAATAAACCCGTCCATCAAGTGTTGCTGGCGGTCAAATTCCAATTCACCGAACACGCCTGATAACCAGCGGCCTTGGGCCTGGAGTTTTTTCGCGGACAAATCGGCGCCGCTTAAGTTGGCGGCTATCCATTCCTGACAAATGCTATAGGCTTCCGGTTTACTGAGGGCGAACGGTTCGCGTTCTTCGGCATCCACATCAATGCCGCTCAGGCGCACCGCCAATTGTTGCTGCATAAAATAACGTTGCGGATGGCGGAAAAAGCGCAGCAACTCGCTCACGTCAATGGCGGTTTCGGTGGCGGTTGCCACCACCCCTTGCCACCAGGCCGCGCCGTTGTCCGCTTGCGGCGTTCTGGCCGCGAGTTTTTGCGCGGTGGCGCAATCCACCCAAGAAAAACTGAACAAGCCGTTCGCACCGCTAAAATACCGCGCACTGAACGGCTGCAACGGGTGCTTGACCACGATAGAGTCCAGTTGGTAACTGCCATGCAGGACTTCCAGCAATTCATTGATGACCACCGAGGGCGGGATGCTGTCATTGCTGTTGATTGACTGGCCGACATAGGTTATCAACAACTGTTGGCGGGTGGACAACAGGATTTCCAAAAACTGGTAGCGGTCATCGGCACGGCGCGAGCGGTCGCCTTTGCGGTAATGCTGGCTTAACAGGTCAAACGTCGGTGGGCGGTCAATTTTGGGGAACTCGCCATCGTTCATCCCCAGCAAGGCAATGACTTTAAACGGGATGGAGCGCATCGGCAACATGGAGCAGAAGGTCAATTGCCCGCGTAAAAAACCGTTGCTGGATTTGCGCTCCGCCACCGCCCCTTCCAGCCAACAGATGATGACTTGCAGCTCCACGGTGTCGTTATGCACCGTCACCACATCGGCGGACAATTCAATCAGCAATTCATTCAGCTGTTGGCGCTCAATCGGATCAGCCGCTTGCAACAATTGGTCGGCATAATAATGCAGACGGGTGCTCCACGCCGCCAAGGTCTTTGGCTGTTTCAACTCTTGGCTGGCCCGAAACAGCACGTTCATAAACTCGCACAAGCCGCCTAACGCCTGTGCCGAAGAGCCTTCAATGTCACGGTAGGGCAACACCTCATTGATAAAATCATCGTCATTGCCGACCGCATAACCCATCAGCAACCGATCCAAGGCCGCTTGCCAAGTATATTCGTTCAGTGCCGGCAAGCCCAGCTCGCGCTTATGCTTGGCGGATTTGCCCCAACGGACATGGGTGTCCAGCACCCAATGCCTAATCAGCTCCAAGTCGGTTTCGGACAGGCCAAACCCAGGGTAAACCACCGCCTGTTCCAATAAGTCCAACACCGCTTGCCAACCAAAACGGCTTTGGCTGAGGCTTAAAAAGGTGATGAAGGCTTCCAGCGCGTCATTGCTCAAGCGCAAACTGCGGTCAGCCACCGCGTGTTGGATGTCATCAAACACCGCCGCGATAAACGGCTCGTATTTTTGAATGTCGGGAGCCATGACCACAATATCGCGCAATTCCAAGCTGGGGTCATCCGCCAAAGTTTGCAGCAATTCATTTTTGAGCACCTCCACTTCCCGCAACCGTGAATGACAGGCGTGGATGCGTATCGAGGCATCGGCCTTAACGCCGTGGGCGGGGGTGGCCAAATCATCCGGGCGGTTGTCCAGAATGTCGTTTTGCAAGCGTTGCAACAGGGTGGTGGCGTGGACGGCTTCAAAACTGTCCAGCTCAAACTCAAAGCTGATGTCCTGCTCCAGCATCATGTCCTGAAACTCGCGCCCCTGTTGCC
Source organism: Methylovulum sp. (assembly GCA_016919605.1). Taxonomy (GTDB): domain Bacteria; phylum Pseudomonadota; class Gammaproteobacteria; order Methylococcales; family Methylomonadaceae; genus Methylovulum. Next base: position 1,709 of record JACXTQ010000131.1, on the reverse strand, counting down.
CCAATGTCACCAATAAGGGATGCCCTTGGACGTTATCATGCAACACTTGTTGGCGTTTGCTCTCCAAATCCGCCCAGAACTCTTCCGAGGGGTTCAACAGGAAAAAATGCAACTGGCAATGCCGTGATAGGCCGTGCAAATAACGCAAAAACAACGGCGGCATGGTGTTCATGCCAAACACACAAATCCGCTCCGGCATCACGTCACTGAACGTGCCTTCGGGCGAATTCATCAGCTTGGCAATCACCGCCAACCATAAAGAACCGCGATGGCGCTTGCCGGTCTGTTCCAACACTTGCAGCCACAAGGCTTTTTGCCAGCGTTCGGTGTCGGTGTGATACAACAGTTGCCCACGTTGCCATAAATCCAGCATATCCGGGCGCATCATTTGGTATTGGTCAAACAATTGCGACAATTGCTGCGCCAATTGATAACGCTTCAAACCGTGGTTGGCCCCGGACAAATAGTGGTTGATGGCGGCAAAGACCGGCCCTTGCACCCGCCGCAACAAGCCTTCCAGCCGCCACATCATCAAATGCCGATCAAACGCCGCATCACTTAAGCGGCTGTCGATGCTTTGCGCCAAAAAACTGAAAAATTTGCCGGGAAACAAAAATTCATAATTGCCCCAGACCTTAAACTCAGCCGCCAATTGCTGCGACAGCCAACGCTCCATGCCTTGGCTTTGGATCAGGAACACTTCCTTAGCGAAAGGCGAAGCCAACGGCGCACCGCTAATCACCGCCGACAAATGCGCCACGAGGTTTTCGGTTTTATTGGAGCTGTGGAGGATGAACATGATGGCTCTGGCGTTGGTAAGAAGAGTGATTGCTACAGGATACTTTACGCCTGTTTTTGCCTTGCTACGGGATAATTTGGACGCTTTTACGGGATTTTGTGGGGTTTACTGGTTTTTATTGGTTTTTTATCAATTGCTTACATAACCGACACGCAGTCATGGCAAATTATGTCCGTTATAGACTCAGGTTAACCGTTCAAGCAATGCAATAATTAAGTCCTGTTTGCCGGCAATATCATCCAAATATTGCCTTATAAAATTAAGACATTTTTTATCAATGGCCTTGTGTTCGCATTGGGGTTCGTAGCCGTCTATCAATAAACAGGTATTGGCATTAGGGCAGGAACTAAAGGAATCAAGTACCTGCTCGTCATATCCGTTAAAACTAGCGCTATAAACCCAGTCCACCAAACCGATAATTTCATCTTTTATGGGTATCAGCAAGCCCTGGCATTGTGAGCAGTAATGCTTATGTAGCCCTGCTTGGCCATAAAGGCGACCATATTGCCATTGAATAAAGCTATCCTTGATAGTCACCCTTTCTTTACAAGAATAACACTCAAAAGTTACCTCCCTGACCGAATATATTATGCCGTCTGGTACACTCATTTCTTATCCACCTATTTATCCGCTTAAGGATTGTTCTTAAAAAGAACAGTTTAACCCACTTTTTTTAAAACCTCCCCCAGAGCAACTCTTCCATTTTGTTCAGGCGTTCTTTGCCATCGTTCCCACGCTCCGGCGTCACTGCCATTAAGTTAAGGCATTTATCTTAATAATCAATATATTGCACGGGTAAAATACGGCGTAGGTCGGGTTAGCGATAGCGTAACCCGACATAATCCATGTCTAAAATGTAGGTGCGAATTTATCCGCACCTATCGTTCCAATGCTCTGCGTTGGAATGAAT
>JACXTQ010000130.1 GCA_016919605.1 Methylovulum sp. | reverse complement strand
TCCAAAGAAAAGGCGGCCCGATTGCCGCTTAATCTTGCGCTCCTCGGTTTTGTCGGGGGTCGGCAGAGCGGGCTTCCTGCCCGCCTGCCGACGCGCGGCATCCTTGCCGCGCCCCTTCGGGCTGATCCCGACAAAACCTGCGGTGCTCAGCGCGGCAAACGGGAGAAAAGCACGTTACTGCGTAACGTCAGTTAATAAACTTTACGCGCTCATACCACTCTAATAGGCATTGCTTGGCTGGGCAATTGAAATCAACCATTCAATCCCTATATCTTAATAAAACCTTACACCACAACCTAAAAAGGTTACTACCATGATGCGACTTTTCCTGTTTTTAGCAACCAATGCGGCGATATTAATTGTCGTCAGCCTGATTTTTAACCTGTTGGGCCTGCAAGGTGCTTTGGATACCCAAGGCATACACCTCAACCTGCAAGGCTTGCTGATGATGTCCGCCGTCATCGGCATGACCGGCTCCTTCATTTGCTTGGCAATGTCAAAATGGTCGGCTAAGCGGGCAATGGGCGTTCAGGTCATCGAAACCCCTGAAAACGGTACCGAACAATGGCTGCTCGACACGGTGCGCCGCCAAGCCCAACAAGCAGGTATCGGAATGCCCGAAGTGGGCATTTTTGATGCCCCCGAAGCCAATGCCTTCGCCACTGGCATGAGCCGTGACAGCGCCTTGGTCGCGGTCAGCACCGGCTTGCTGCGTTCTATGAACGAAGATGAGGTGGAGGCGGTCATCGGCCACGAACTGACCCACGTCGCCAATGGCGATATGGTGACTATGGCCTTGATGCAAGGCGTGGTCAATACCTTTGTCTACTTTTTCGCCTCGGTCATCGGTTATGTGGTTGACCGCACCGTCTTTAAAACCGAGCGTGGCTATGGCCCTGCCTATTACATCACGCAAATGGTCGCCCAGCTTGCCTTAGGCATGTTGGCCTCTATACTGGTTTTCTGGTTCTCGCGCCGCCGTGAATTTAAGGCCGATGCCGGCGGGGCGCAGCTGGCGGGCCGCCACAAAATGATCGCCGCCTTACAGGCCTTACAACGCGCCCATGAAACCCCTGACATGCCCCCACAATTGGCGGCGTTTGGCATTACCGGCGGCGGTATCAGCCGCCTGTTCATGAGCCACCCGCCTCTGGAAGAGCGTATCGAAGCTTTACGTAATAGCCCATCATAACAATAATGCCACAGGTGGCTATCTGCCCTTAACAGGGGCGGGTAGCCGCCTGTAGCCTTTTAACGTTGCCAAAATCGTTTAATCGGTTATCCATTTTCGGGCCGATAGCGTAAAATCAGCGTTTCTTTAGATGCCATTAATCTATTTTCTTAAGGATGACCATGAAAAAAATACTGTTTTTTTTGACGTTAGGGCTGCTAAGTGTCGGCGTATTGGCTGACGATGCCAAAAACGACTGGAATAACACCACCTTGACGGACACCACCATTGCCGAAATTCAGAAATCAAAATATCATTATAAAAAATGTGTTTCTGATGAGATGCAAAAACCTGCCTACGCGTTGATGGACACGCGTCTGGCAACCGATACCATCACCAAAATGTGTGAACCGGTGTTGGCAAAAATGCGTGAAGTCTATATTGCGCAAAAAATCCCCGGCATTGTCGCTGATCGCCACCTCAAACAACTGCGCATCCAAGTCACGCGGAACGTGTTGCAAAACATGATGTTTGCCGAGGCGGCACGAAAATCCGGCCAACCCTCCAAATAATACCCCTCAGTCATGAATACACTATACACCGTAGATTTAACCCTACAACCGACCACCTTGGACTTATGGCATGTCAGCCTACTGGCCGCGGTCTTGCTGTTGTCGCTGACCCTTATCATCGTGTTGTTGACCATGGTCATTAGCCTGTCCCGCCGGAAAAGCCCCGCCGCCGTTGCCCCGGTAGCGGCGGAACCGATTATCAAAGTGGTCGAAGTCGAAAAGATTGTCGAAGTGGAAAAAATCGTTGAAGTCGAAAAAATTGTCCACGCCCCGACACCGGAGCCGGTGGTCTTAAAAGAGTCCACCCCCGATGCCGCCCTGCAATTGCTGGGCCTGTTGCAAAAAGAGGCGCGGTTTCTGGATTTTGTTAAGGAAGACATCACCACTTACGGCGATGCCGATATAGGCATTGCCGCACGCGTTGTCCATGAAGGCTGTAACAAAGCCCTTAACGAACATTTTACCTTAGCCCCCGTGCGTAACGAGGTCGAAGGCAGCCGCGTCACCCTGGCCGCCGGCTTTGATGCCGGGTCTGTCCGTCTGACCGGCAACATTGTCGGCAGTGCCCCTTTTACAGGCACGCTAATCCATAAAGGTTGGCAAGTCACTAACATCCGTTTGCCCAAATTAACACAAGGCTATAATGCCGCTATCGTTGCCGCCGCTGAGGTTGAATTATGAGTTTGTTTGACCATATCAAAAAAAGACAAAATACCACGCAGGACACTCCAAGCCCCAAAAGCCCTGCCCCTACTCCCGCACCCGCCCCTGAAGCCGTTGTGGAACCGGTCATTGAACAATCAGTGGCCGCCGAACCTGCCGCCGCGCCCAGCGTCAGTGAACTCCAGCTGGTACAAGAGCCACCCGCACCACAAGCACAGGCCGAAGAGCCCCTTGAGGCCAGCGCACCGGTACCAACAGCCGCCCCAAAACCGGACGGGGGCGACTCTGACGGGCAACGCTTTTCGGTCGGTATCGACTTGGGTACGACCCACTGTGTTTTATCCTATGCCAAAGCTGGGGTTGAAGACGACGAATTTGTCCAACAAGTCATGCCGATACCGCAATTGAGCGCACCGGGTATGGTTGAGGACAGCTACCAATTGGCTTCCTTCCTGTATCAGGCCCATCCAGATGAATTGGCAGAAGGGTCTACCGCCTTACCGTGGACGGCCAAACCGGATTATCTGGTCGGCGAGATTGCGCGTAATCTCGGCAGCAAAACCCCTATCCGCCTGGTGTCCAGTGCCAAAAGCTGGTTATGCCATGCCGGTGTCGATTGCAAAGCCGCCATTTTACCCGCCGATGCCCCCGATGAAGTGGCCCGCGTGTCGCCGTTCCAAGCCAGTGTCGCTTATTTGCAGCATATCCGTGATGCTTGGCAACACTTACACCCCAACGCCCCTTTGTCCGAACAGGATTTGGTCATCACCGTCCCCGCGTCCTTTGATCCGGCGGCGCGTGAGTTGACTGTGGAAGCGGCGCGTTTGCTCGGCCTGGAACAAGCCATCCTGCTGGAAGAGCCGCAAGCGGCGGTCTATAGCTGGATTGAAAAAAGCCAAGGCGACTGGCGTAAGCAAGTCAACTGCGGCGACATTATCCTGATTGTCGATATTGGCGGCGGCACCACCGACTTATCGCTGATTGCCGTCACCCAACAAAACGGTAACTTGGAGTTGACCCGCGTCGCCGTTGGCGACCATATCCTGCTCGGTGGCGACAATATGGACTTGGCTTTGGCCTACACCGTCAAAGCCAAGTTGGAAAAGGACGGACAACGCCTGCAACCTTGGCAAATCCAAGCCCTGACCCACAGTTGCCGCGATGCCAAAGAAAAACTGTTCACCGATTACAGCCTTGACACCATCCCGTTAGTGGTCGCCAACCGCAGCTCCTCCTTGGTCGGTGGCTCGTTGCGCACCGAATTGACCCGCGAGGAAGTCAACCGTGTGCTGGTCGAAGGCTTTTTGCCCAAAGTCGCCGTTAGTGACCGTCCAGTCAGCCGTACCCGCTCCGGTTTAAGGACAGCCGGTTTGCCTTACGCACAAGATGCTGGCATCACCCGCCATCTGGCGGCTTTTTTGTCCAAACAACAACACGCCACCAGCGACTTGCCCGATATCAAACTGTCGGAACAGGCCT
>JACXTQ010000129.1 GCA_016919605.1 Methylovulum sp. | reverse complement strand
GCTTTATTTTAAATTCATCAAGAGCCATTTCTAACCCCTTTCTAATCCCACCGATACCCGCAAATAAATCTACAAACTTAAGCATACGTTTTCTTATCAAATTTCTACTGATTCAATCATAAAATGCGCGAGATGTGCAATCTCGGCTTCTGACATGGCAACGGTGCAATCGCTATAGTCGCATAGAGTGCCAACGGCATTGGCTCTGATGTTTATATTGCCAGCCCCATCAATAACGTAACAAATTTTATGGCCAGCTTGATGAACGCTTGCCATCATAGATTCTGCCTCGCGCGATTTTCTTTCAATGACGCTATTTGTTGTAACCTGAAAGCTGACCTCAACACCAAAACATAGACCCGTTGGCGAGGTGACAACAATGTCGAAGTTAGTTTGATCGCCCCCGGCCTTATGGGCGACCCCCTGCAAGGATGAATCGCGTTTAACAACCCAGTCTTTTGGCAATTCTTGCTTAAGCCTGGCAAGAACGTAGTTTTGGACTTGTTGGCCAAGCTCGTTGGACGTGGCACCGCTGACTTGTCGGCTTACCCTAATGTAATTTTCTTTAACGAATTTTTCTAACTCATCCGCTTTGCCCATCAATGAGCCAATGACGCATTTTTTCTTAATCTCTGGGGGTAACGAGTCATTTGTTAGCAATGATCCGTATAAAAGGAGCATTGCAACGTCAAGCATCCTGTCTGTTATTTCTCCACCAGCAATGATTTTTTTGGAATCGACCTTTAAAGCAGAGTTGGCAAGGCTGCATTTATCTTGTATTGCCTTAAATGGGTATTCGTAAGGCTCACCCGCCCAATCAAATTGAAGAATGCCGTTCGGCACATAATTTGATAAAGGGGGTAATTTGTTGAGCGCCTCCCCACCCAGATCAGTCAGCACCATCAAGTGTTTGAGAAATCTAGGGCCTGTTAGGGACGTATTATGCTTCAATGTCTCCATGATAGCGGCGTTTTATCAGCCACTTTCAACACGCTAATAAATGCGTCTTGAGTTTCCAGTAACAAAGGGAGAACGTTCACATCCCCTGCGGCCAGAAGAAGCTCGGTTGGCCAATGCAAAATAGCATTTGTTCGCAATTCATCGAGTGTCCGTTTATATTTTCTCATTCATTAGGGTTAAAAAAGTTAAGAGGGGGTCTAAAGCCAACGCGGTAAGGCGTAATCCAGTTAGGCTTGTATTATATACGGGAATCCCACGGCAGGCGCAGGCGGTGCGCGTAAAACGCGGTAAGGCGCATTCTGTAGGGTGAGCTTGCGAACCCCCGACATTTCAACACACACGAGCGCCTACCCTGTTGCGTTGGGGTTCGTACCTCACCCCAACGGCCCTAAAAACCGAAAACGTGGCCGTTTCAAGTATACCCTTTAAAAATATCGCTATATAATAATGATATACACCTTATAGGTGCGTTTCAATGCCCTTTTTAGGGGTAACTTAATGTTAGGCGTTTATGGAGTAGCCCATGATTAATGACACCCATTACAGGGTAATGGCCGAATACAACGAATGGATGAATAGCCGTCTGTATGCTTTATGCGCGTCTCTCCCCGATGATGAGCTAAAAAAAGATCGCGGCGCCTTTTTCAAGTCCATCTATCTAACGCTTAATCATATTGTTTACGGTGATCTTGCGTTTATGTCCCGCTTTACGGGGGAGCCTGATGGCGTTCCTGAGTTAAATAAAGAGCTTTTCTCCGGTTTTCCGGCGCTGCATGAGCAGCGCATAAGCCTTGATGCACGCATCATTAGTTGGACTGAATCCTTAACCGAAAGCTGGCTGGCAGAACCTCTTACCTATCAAAGTAAGGTGGACGGGAGGTTGCGCACGGTGCCAAAATGGATTTTGGTCACGCATATGTTCAATCATCAGACTCACCATCGAGGCCAGGTAACTACATTGCTGTCACAAATAGGGCTTGATATGGGGAGTACAGACATACCCTTCATGCCGCACTTCAAGGCCAGCCCGTTGAGGTGAGCTTGCGAACCCCAACATTGCAACCACACGAGCGCCTACCCTGTGGTGTCGGGGTTCGTACCTCGCCCCAACCTACGGCCATCATTAATGGTTTGATTATTAAAGATAATTTCCTTAACTTAATAGCAGTAACCCTACGGCCCTACCACCCTAAACCGTTAGCTACCTTGCTTACGCTTTGTCCAACGCCGTCCCAGCCCTACGGCCAAGACCCCCGCCATCAGCGGTAATGTCCCGGGTTCCGGCAAGTAACCGGCATCATCGGCGGTGGAAAAGTTAATGTCCCATTGCAAATACTTAGGCGCGGACAGGCCGCTAGGGCCATTAGCGCCACCTTCCGTGTGGCCCAAAATAGCTTGGATCACAGTTTGGGTCAGCGGGTTTAAGGCATAGATGCCGTCCTGATAACCGGCCCTGGTGTTAAAGCCGTTGTTTCCGCCACCCCCCAGCGCGGCGATATAGACTTTGCCGTCAGGGCCTATATCGCTGCCGAAGGTAAACTCCAGCGAATTATTGGTGGAGCTGCCGATATAGCTTTTGGTGCTGTCATAGGTCGCGGTGCTACCCGACAAGGTGTAATGGAGCACACTGTCATAACCGCCACGGGTGTTGTTATTGACATACAAAGACCCATCGGCGGCGACCGACAAACCAGAGGGCCTAAAACCACCCGTGCCGCCATAATTGCTGGACGTGACCAAATTCTGCGCATTGCCAAGGTTGGCATCCAGCCGGATCACCTTAGCGCCCGAGGCGTTGTAATTGGCGACGTAAACATCGCCATTGGCCGCCAACGCCACATCATGCGCCCCAGTGAACGCGAAACTGTTGACAATAGCGCCGTTGGCCAAACTTATTTTAACGACCGCATTGCCAGCTTCCAAAGGCGCGTACATATATTTGCCGTCACTGGTGACCAAGGCGTTGCCGATACCGACATTGCCACCGTTGTAGGCGCTGAAATTGACCGGGATTGTGCCGATCAGCTTTCCGTCAAACGTGTAACGGCTCAACACGGTTGCGGCGCTGCCGTGGCTACCGCCGACCAAAATAATATCAGTGTTCGTGCCGTGGATGCCCTCTTTGACGGGGGCGCTGCCACCGCCGAGAAAATAGGCGTTGCTGGTGTTGCCGTTAATGCCATAAGGCGTAATCGACGTGACCGTATTGGTATTTTTATCGTAAGTGTACTGGTAACGGTCAAGCTCGGACTTGCCGTAATCGCTGACATACAAATAGCCCGCCTGGGTGGCCGAGGCAAACGAAGCCAAGCCGAAACCGAGCGCTAAGGCCTTCAGGCATTTATTTTTTTTGGATTTCATTGCTATCCCCTTTTAGTTACTTAAAGCCCGCCTTAGCCTGAAGCCGATAGCTTTATCGGCCATTGCGCACAAGGGGCGGTCTATTACCGATAAGCTTCTGGTGTCCGTCGCGGTGCATGGCTTTTAAAGGACTACAACCGTCATATTAGTTAGGATTTATCTTTGATAACCGTTGTCACATTATATATTTCAAATAACATGCCAGTTTTATTGTATTTTCATCATTTTAGCGATTTAATAATACACATTAATAGCTTAACCTACAATAGAAAATTGCGGCCCAACCTTGTGATTTTGGATGACAAATGGCTTGTGCATCACTATAGGTTTTTACGATAGGTAAGCCCGTTTGTTGGGGCCATTATACTAAACGGTCAAGTGTCCGGTTTTTGGGGCGTGGGTCTCTTGGCCGCAACGGGCGGACCCGATGCCCGCGCTCCCCCGTTGCCATTAAGTTAAGGGATCATCCTTATTAATATCCTGATTATTAAGGATGATCCCTTAACTTAATGGCAGTATCGTAGGGCGCATTAACGATAGCGTAATGCGCCGGATGTTTGAAACCCAACAGGCGGTGCAATACTATCGTCTATTGCACGGAATGCGCCTTATCGCGTTTGAAACACTACACCTTACTGTGTTGCCGCCCTTTCACCAAGCCAATAAACGATGATAAATCTATAATCCATGTGCGCTGTGCCTGTGTGTACGACTCATGAATCCTCTGCGGCAAAACAAGTTGCAGTTTTTGGGCTTGCATTTCATCGGTCTGATTGCTGCT
>JACXTQ010000020.1 GCA_016919605.1 Methylovulum sp. | reverse complement strand
GATGATAAGGTCTCGTTTGCGGAAGACAATCTGGAAATGTTGTTGCCGGCCATAGCCCGCTACCTTATTAACAACGCTCTACGCGGCTGGTTGTTCCAAGCCAATGTTGCCGGCAAACCTATGGCTTATCTGGTCACGCGATTGGATTACACGCCTTCCGGCGAAGAAGAGACTGGACGGGTCACGCTGGAGCTGAAAGCCAACGCCAAAGGCAAAGTGGCGATTTCCACCGTCACCATCCGCGCCCGCGACATCGCCAATAAAACCGTGACCGAAATTTTCATGGCCAAGGGTTTCCTTAAGGAAACTCCCGAATTGATCCGCAGCTATGATGAGGCCGCCGAGCGTTATTTTACTTGGTGCGGACAGTCCGGTGCCCAATTTCTCGGCAAAGGCACAGGGTTTTATGCCGAAGACCCCACTGCCACGCACCGCAACACCGATTGGGCGCGTAAGGATGTGGTGGTGCTGTCCACCGAAGGTGGCAATGCCCGTCTGATCTGTGATGAGAGCATCCTCAGCGAGCGGGCATTGACCGCCGATGCCAAAGGCGACATTCTGTCAAAATACCTGCGCAAGGCCGCCAAAAGCAACCGTTATGACCTCAAGGTCGAAAATGAAGTGGAAGCCTCACAAGCGGAGATCCCTAAAGGCTTGTTCACCGATTTGCCGGTACATGGCTATTTGCTGATGTTCCATCTGGAACTGCACCACCATTTATGGGTACACGTCAACGATATCCAGCTCTACCAGTATCAGCCGGAACTCAAGCAAAAACTGATATTGCGCGAAGAGCAGATTGACCTGATCGATATCTTGACTGCCGAAATGGATGTGCTGATGGATGATATTGTCGCCGGCAAATCGGGCGGCACCACCGTTTTGTGCGCAGGCCCTGCCGGAGTCGGCAAGACGTTGACCGCCGAAGTGTATTCGGAAATCATCAAACGTCCCTTATATCGGGTGCATTCCGGGCAATTGGGGCTGAATGTCGGAGAAATGGAAAAAGCCCTAAAAGATGTGCTGACCCGTGCACAACGCTGGGGCGCAGTAATGCTGATCGACGAAGCCGATGTTTATATCAAGCGGCGCGATAACAATATCGCCATGAATGCCGTGGTCGGGGTATTTTTGCGGGTGTTGGAATATTTTAACGGCTTGCTGTTTCTGACCACGAACCGCGTTGATGACATTGACGAAGCCATTGTGTCTCGCTGTATCGCCCTGATTAAGTATTACCCGCCGGACATCGAGGCCAGGCGCAAGATTTGGCAAGTTATGAGCAGCCAGTTCGAGCTAAAGGTGGACGAGGCATTAATCAGGCAATTGGCAGACAGCTTCCCGAACGCGACGGGTCGTGACATCAAAGGACTTGCCAAATTGGTGGCAAAATTTTGCCAGCATAAAAACGTACCGCCAACCTTGGACGTCTTCAAGCGTTGCTCCATATTCCGGGGGATGGATTTGGGCTATTTGCCGGAAACCGCCTTGGCGGCCACTGTACAATAAAGTGGGCTTAGTGGTTTGGCTTAAACTACTATTGCCTGAAATTTCCTACCAAAGATAATGATATGGCTATGAAATACCAAAAAATATCTGTTGCCGAAGCTAAGGACTTGATTAAGGCCGCCGCCCCGATGATTTTGGATTGCCGGGATATGAAAGATTATAAGGCTGGTCATGTAGATGACGCGCTGCATGTTCATGAAGGTCTAAAAGAATCATTGGTCAAACGTGGCGACAAACAACGTGGTCTGCTGATTTATTGTTACTACGGCCATGCCAGCGAGCATCTGGCCGAATTCTTCAGCGATTTTGGCTTTAAGGCCGTTTATAGCCTCAATGGCGGCTATGCGGATTGGAAAGAACAGCATCAGGATGCCTGATGAAACCGGAAATATGGGATTTTTTACAAAATAACTATTTCTCGATAGCCCAGCCGACCTTAAAGAACACGGCGGGTATTTTTCCTTTGATCTTGGCCTGCCAGCAAGGCCGTAGCGATGTCGTCAATTTTTTGCTCGAACAAAACGCGAGTCTGGATGTGCTTGACGATTACGGCAATAACGCCTTGTGGGCGGCCTGCTATGCTGACAATAGCGACTGCATCGGTGCATTGCTACAAGCCGGTATCGCATTGGATTACCAAAACCCCGCTTCAGGCGCGACCGCCTTGATGTATGCCGCCTCCAGCAGCAGGGAACAGGTGGTCGAACAGCTCGTGCTTGCCGGGGCTGATTGGACGCTGAAAAACCACGATGATTTTACCGCCTTGGATTTGGCATCGACCCGAAAAATACTCAAATTTTTATCCCAGCTTGTTAAACCAGGAGCTTGAAATGGACGCATTACCCCGTGAACTGGCTTTACGCATTGCTTTGGCGGCGCGTATGTTACCCGGCATTGATTTGCCAAAATTGTTGGGAATACTGCATGAGCGTGTCAACTCGCCGCTGACCGATGAAAAACTAAAATCCATCACCGTCACCAACCTGAAAACTGGCTTGGGCAGTTTGGACGGTGAGGAAGACGGCGAAGATATTGGCATTGGTTTGGCCAATATCAAACTGGCCGTGCGTTATCTGTGGGGCGATGAGGCGGAAGATGAAGACTTGCCGGACATCCAGACTTACAAAGACGGCGATATGCCCGAATCTATCCGTGTCGCCATCGGTTCCAACAGCGGGGCTTTGATTAACGGCCATTTTGGCTCCTGCATCCGCTTTTTGGTTTATCAATTATCCGCTCAGGATTATCGGCTGGTGGACATCCGCTCAACCATTGAGGCGGATAGCGCCGAGGACAGGAATTTGTTCCGCGCCCAATTGATTAAGGATTGCCATGTCCTGTTCGTACAGTCTATTGGCGGGCCGGCGGCAGCAAAAGTGATACGCGCCGACATTTACCCTATTAAAGTGCCGGATGTCACCGAAGCGGTGGCGCAATTGCAAGAGTTCCAAGCCGTTTTTGCCGCCCCGCCGCCTTGGTTTGCCAAAGCCCTAGGCCGTTCGGCTGAGGATCGTGTCCGGTTCAGCCATGATGCCGCCGCTTAAACCTTAAAAAGTCCTCCAGACTATCACAGGCTTGGGTTTGGTACGTTAATGCTCCCCCCAAGCCTGTGCCAAAACCGCCTTTTATCTTAGCGGCGCCAGCTCATTCAAATCAGGTGTCCTATTGTTGACATGCGGCAGTTTGCATTTGGCACGCCGTTGCTCGGACGGTTCTGTCGCAAACTTTCTAATTTTGGGGGATAATCCGCCAATTTTTGTTGCCAGATTATGAAGATCAGCTTTAAAGACATTCACTATCCGAAAGACGTTATCCATACGCATCAACTTAAGAAAAAGCACAGCCATTATCAAAGCGTTGCGAGGTGTTGGGCTTGGCTTTTCTTGGGTTTTGAGAGCAACCGTGCCTGAAACGTTCCGCCAATTCTTCCAACAATCCGGTCAAGGCCGCCAAGTCATTGATGCAAGCCGCCAAGCGCACCGATTGCTCCCTGACCATTTGGCCGCCCTTGACCAGGCTGCGTTCCTGTATGTGCCATAACCCCGTCAAAAAGACCCAATGCTGGACTATCAGCCCCAGCAGTTTGGCGTACACTTCGCACAATACCCGCTGTGGGTTTTTGCTGCGTGACTGCCCGAGTTTCCCGTGGGTTTTCCAGAGCTTGAACAGCAGCTCGATACCCCATTATAAAAACATCTATAAAAGACTTCTTGACAAACGAGGGGGTTCTTCCAATAATTCAAAAAAGTGCACTCATGTCACTGGTCGAATGGAGCCAAGCACATGGTCAAGAACTCAAGCGAGCCGGATCCGATTGCCAATACTTGGCACAGCCTACCTTTCCCCCAACAAAATCACCTGATCAGCCTGTTGTCCGGCTTAGTGCAACGCCAATTGATGAAGACAATTCAAGCGAAAGGGGGCTGCAATGAACATACACTCACCCAATCTGAAGAAAAATCAATTGGATATAAGCGGGAAGATCAAATCTCACCACATCAGTCGAAAAGCAGTAATATATATCCGCCAATCTACCCTACAACAAGTTCACCGTCATCAGGAGTCGACCCGGCTGCAATACGGCCTGGTTGACCGGGCGGTTATTCTGGGCTGGCCTAAAAACGACATTGACGTTATTGATGACGACCTGGGCTGTTCTGGCGCATCGACAGAGGGTCGGCCTGGTTTTCAGCGCTTGGTTGCAGAAGTTGGCTTGGATCATGTCGGCATCGTTTTGGGCTTGGAGATGTCGCGCTTATCCAGATCCTCTGATTGCAACGGGAATACTTTACGCCTGTTTTAGCCTTGCTGCGGGATAAGTTGGACGCTTTTATGGGATTTTGTGGGTATTTACGGAATTTATTGGGATGTTTTCAATGCCTTACATAATTCCTTAATAGCCATTCCTTAATAGTCATTCCTTAATAGCCATTCCTTAATAGCCACTTTCTTATGATTACTTGCAATGAAAAAGCCCGCTAGATGACGGGCTTTTTGTTGGTTGGTAGAGCGATTAAGAAGTCTTAAAGGTCATCAATTAGAATGCCCTGATAGCCCTGACCAGATGCAAATGACTCTTGTCAAAGCCAAATTGAACGCCATTTGGCGTGACAAATCCCACAACCCAAGCATCATATAAGGGACTTGACCCCTGTTCCGAAGAACTCCAATAATAATCATAGGTAAACTTACCAACATTAGTCAATGGCGCCTTAGCCCCCGGCCCTATCACATCGTGCATCAGTTGCAGCTCGTCACGCGATGGCAGGAACCAGCCCGTGTAGCCGCCAATCGACGCGCTGGCGGCAAGCTTGGCGGCATAAGCGCCACTGCCTTGCGCGGTGACAATCGTTTGTGTGTTGGCCTTGCCGGAGCCTATCGTTAAGCTGCTTGCCTTGGTCAGGACATAAGAGCCGTTATACCATTGTATGCCCGCGCTTTGGTCGGTCGGCGCCGCCACCAAGCCGTGTATGCCCGTGGGGTCGATGTAAAAGACAATGCCGCCCTGATACGTCTTGCCAATGGCGATGGCGGGGTTTTGGTAGACCACCTGCGTGGACACCTTCAGCAGGTCCGCCGCGCTCAGGTTGCTGGTGACGGCGGTGACAAAGCCTGTGTTGCTGGTAAACGTCCATTGGGTGGCGGTGTTGTTGTTTAGTGTCAACTGCACCCACGCGTTTTGGTGGGTGGCTTGGTTGACGGTCACTTCATAGCAGGGCGCGGTGGTGCTGGTGCTTGAGCAGGTGGCGGTGCTGCCGCCCTTGGGGTAAACACGGTACAGCGCATTGGTCACGGTGGCGGTTTTGGGCACAAACACAAACACCTTATAGGCGGCGGTGGCATTGGGTGCAGGCCATACCGCATTCGAGCCGCTACCACCCAACAGCGCCGCCTGTCCGGCTGACTGATAGCCTGATGGGGCAGCAATGGCGGCGCTGGCCATCACCAGACTGGCAAGCAAGGGAGCCAACAGCCTAAGTGCGTGTTTTTTAACTTTTTCATGGTTATTTTCCTAATTTTAGTGGTTAAACGGCATTTTTAACGACAAAAACATACCGCAATCCGGCAACAAAAGATATTAACTATTACCATTTATAGGATTTTTTTCGGGATTGATACCGATTTTTTGACACACTTTTGTATAGGCATAAAAAAACCCGCGCTAGGCGGGTTTTCATGTCTAAACGGGTTATCGGTTTGGCAGCAGGTTGCCAACCAGTTGGGCGAACACCGCCAAGGCCTCGCGGTTGATGCTCCCGTACTGGGCCGTCAAGTCCGATTGGCTCAAATCCTCAACCAGTTGCAACATTTTTTTGGCTTGGTAGAGCTGAGTCTCCTCGGTGTCGGTCAGCACCACCGCGCCCCTATCGGCGGGGCTGGCTGGGCTAATACGGCGGATGCTATGGGCTGGAAAGTCCAGGATTTGCGCGTTCATGCCGCACCGCCTTGGCGTTTTCTCAGGACAGTCATGCGGTTTCTGATGCTCATCTTAGTCCGCCCCAATTGCTGGGCGATACGCGCATGGGTGAAGCCTTGGGTGAGCATTTGCGCCACGATGTCATCCTCCTCGGCTGTCCATGCCCTGTAGGTTTTGCCGGAAGCCGAGGGCGCGGGGCGGGTGTCGGCATACCTGAGCACGGTCGCCGCCGCTTGGCTCATCGCCAGAT
>JACXTQ010000019.1 GCA_016919605.1 Methylovulum sp. | reverse complement strand
TACCTGTAATTATGACGGTGCCAATAAGTTTAGGACTGTTATCGGTGATGGGGCTTTTATTGGCTCAGATAGCCAGTTGGTCGCTCCTGTGACCATAGGCAACAACGCTACCATTGGCGCAGGCTCGACCATTACCCGCAATGCCCCTGACAATCAATTGACTTTAAGCAGGGGGCAGCAATTTTCCGTTGCCGGTTGGCAACGTCCTGTCAAAAAGGGGAGTTAAGCATGTGTGGAATAGTCGGTGGTATCGCCCAACGTAATGTTGTCCCTATTTTATTGGAAGGCTTAAGGCGCTTAGAATATCGGGGTTATGATTCGGCGGGTTTGGCAATCATCAGTGACCATGAAATATACCGTAAGCGTGAGTTGGGCAAAGTCAAAGAACTGGAGGCATTAATTCAAGCCGATCCGATATCAGGACTGTTGGGCATTGCCCATACCCGTTGGGCAACCCACGGCAAACCCAGCGCCGCCAATGCCCATCCCCATGTCAGCGGCGATAAGGTGGCGGTTGTCCATAATGGCATTATTGAAAATTATGAACAGCTAAAAGCCATCCAGTTGGAGCAAGGCTATAGGTTCACCTCGCAAACCGATACCGAGGTCATTGTCCATGAAGTTTTCAATGACTTACAGGCTACCCATAGCTTGTTGGCGGCGGTCAAGCAAACGGTCAAAAAACTAGCGGGGGCTTATGCTTTGGGGATTATCTATGCCGATGAGCCGGATGTATTGGTCGCTTGCCGTAAAGGCAGCCCCTTAGTGATAGGCGTGGGCATTGGCGAATATTTCATTGCCTCCGATGTCGCGGCCTTATTGCCGGTGACGCAACGGTTTATTTTTCTCGAAGAAGGCGATATTGCCGCCTTGCATTTGGATTCGGTCGAAATTTATGATGCCCAAGACCAATTGGTCAACCGCCCAATCAAAGAAAGTTGTCTTAGCCCCGATGCGGTCGATAAGGGCAATTATCGCCATTATATGCTCAAAGAGATTTATGAGCAGCCGTTTGCCGTTGCCCAAACTTTAGAAGGCCGCTTTATCAATCGGCGGTTGCAGGATAATGCCTTTGGGCATAATGCGGCGGCGGTGTTTGATACGGTTAAGGCTGTGCAGATTTTGGCATGCGGAACCAGTTACCATGCTGGTTTGGTGGCACGTTATTGGTTTGAGGAATTGGCGCGGGTGCCTTGCCAAGTGGAGGTTGCCAGCGAGTTCCGTTACCGTAAACCGGTCTTGGCGGCAGATACGTTGGTTATCACCATTTCCCAGTCTGGCGAGACTGCTGATACCTTAGCGGCTTTGCAGGAGGCGAAAACACTGGGTGCAAAGCATTCTTTAAGCATTTGCAATGTGCCGGAAAGCTCTTTGGTCAGGGAATCTGATTTAGTGCTGATAACCCGTGCCGGGCCAGAAATTGGCGTGGCTTCGACCAAAGCGTTTACAACCCAGTTGGTGACGCTGATGCTGTTGGTAATCGCCATTGGCAGACGTTTCCAATTGACTGCGGAGATGGAACACAGCATCAGCGACCAATTGTTCGGTTTGCCGCAAGCCATTGAAAATGTTTTGCAGTTGGATGATACTATCAAGCTGTTGTCAGAACAATTCGCCGAAAAAGACCATGCCTTGTTTTTAGGCCGTGGTACACATTACCCGATAGCAATGGAAGGGGCGTTGAAATTGAAGGAAATTTCTTATATACACGCCGAAGCTTATCCGGCTGGGGAACTTAAACATGGGCCTTTGGCTTTGATCGATGCGGACATGCCAGTGATTACCGTAGCGCCCAACAACAGCCTCTTGGAAAAGCTTAAGTCCAATATGCAGGAAGTCAGCGCACGGGGCGGCCAACTGATTGTCTTTATGGATGAAACCTTAGTCCAGGCCGTGGATGAAAATATCCAAATCATTAAAGTGCCGCAAGTGGGTAACGAGATTTCGCCTATACTGTACACCATACCCTTGCAACTTTTATCTTATCATGTTGCGGTACTGAAAGGCACTGATGTTGACCAGCCCAGAAACCTTGCCAAATCGGTCACTGTAGAATAACGATTGTCAGTGTTACCGATTGAAATTAACCAGCCGAGAAAAAATGAAACACCTATTATTTATATTGACCAGCTTATTTGCTTTGGATGCCGCCGCTGAAGTCTATAAATGCACCGATGCCACCGGCAATAAAGTTTATCGTTCCACTCCTTGTGCAGTCGGGTACAACAATATCCAGATTGATCTTAAAACCGGGATTACGATTGATTTGGATGAAGAAAAAAAAACCGAGCTACAACGGTTAAAAGAACAGCAAGAAAAGCAAGAGCAAGCCCAGCTTAAACAACAGCAAGAAGCCTTGCGCAAACAGCAAATATTTAATGCCAGCAAAGCGAACCAGGAGCTGATAAAAGCTAGCCCCCATGATTTTTCCGCTTACGCCATTCCCCCCTACGAGCCGGATAATTTATTGCCTTTAGTCAAACGTTTTGAAGACAGGTTGGTGGACATTGAGCACCTACGTGGTGTCGCCGCCAAAAAGGCTTTGGCCACGGGCGAATGCAACCGTGTTGAATCATCCGAGCTAAATGAAAAATCTGGCAAAGACCTATTGGTGTTTCTTGTTGATTGCAGCAATACCAAAAGTTTTTATTTCAATGAGCAAGAGTTAAGTAAGTAATGGCAAACACGGCAAAAACCATACTGGTCACAGGCTGCTCCAGCGGTATTGGTTATGTCACCGCGCAGCTCTTGCAACAGCGTGGACATCAAGTGATTGCTGCGGCCAGAAAACCTGAAGATGTCGCCCGCTTGGCCGTCGAGGGGTTTAGCTCCGTACAATTGGATTTAGCCGATAGCCAGAGTATCCGCCAAGCGGTCAGCACTGTTTTGGCGATGACAGGCGGTAAACTGGATGCCTTGTTTAATAACGCCGCTTTTGGCCAGCCAGGTGCGGTTGAAGACCTTAGCCGGGACGTTTTGCGCCACCAGTTTGAAACCAATGTGTTCGGTACGCAGGAGCTGACTAATTTAGTGATTCCGGTGATGCGGGCACAAGGACACGGGCGCATCATTTATAACAGCTCTATTTTAGGGTTGGTTGCCATGACCTATCGGGGAGCTTATAATGCCAGCAAATTTGCTTTGGAAGGGTTGGCGGACACGTTGCGTTTAGAGTTGCATGGCACCCATATCCATATCTCGCTGATAGAACCTGGCCCTATCCTCAGTGATTTTAGAAAGAACGCTTTCACGCTGTATCAACAAAACATAGACCCCAGCCAAAGTTATCATCAAGCCACTTATCAGGCGATAGCGGTGCGTTTGCAAAAACAAGGCGCGGCGGCACCGTTTACCTTACCCGCCAAGGCCGTTGCCGAAAAAGTCATCCATGCATTGGAAGCCAAGCGTCCTAAAATCCGTTATTACGTCACCGTGCCGACTTATTTGTTCGCTTTTTTGAAACGTATTTTGCCCGTATCGTGGCTAGATGCAGTGTTGAGAAAAATCGCCTAACGTTGCCTATAGCACCTGAATATGTATATATACAACAAGGGTTTTATTTTCAACGGTTCGGATGGTTTTTGCGGGAAGTGTAGCCGACGGACAAGCTTGCAATGACATTTTACTAAAGTCTATAAAGCTGTCCGAAATAGGGGCGTTAAAATGCCTTATGGTTAATTTTTTGAATTCCTAGGTTTTTTGGCAAATTGGCTGTTGTCTATAATAATTGTGATGTGGTTGGCAAATCTTATGAAATAGTGTGGCGGTTTCTTGCTATTGCCGTAAACAAAACCTATACTGCGAAGGGTCAATTTTTAGGTTTTTTAATTCCTAGGTCTTCCTTTATCCCACCTAAAAATAAAAAGTATGGCCTTTTAAAGCCCATCCTCATCGCTTTCGCCATTTAGTGAAAAATCAGATGTCCGCCTTACATGATGAATTAATTAAAATTCTTGAAGATGAGACACTGACACCTTATTTTCAGCCTATTGTATCGATTGTACACAAAAAAATCATCGGCTATGAGGCCTTGATCCGAGGGCCATCGGATAGCCCTTTATACACGCCGTTTGTGCTGTTCACCACGGCTGACCAAATCAATTTAAGCAACAAACTCGAATACCTGTCGCGTGAAATCAGCCTGAAACATTATGCCGACCTAGATATTCCTGAAAAACTGTTTATCAATGTCAGCCCTGCGGTATTGTTGCATCCTGATTTTAAACAGACCATCGCCAGCCATTTCCAAAGCCAATTGGGCCTTACGCCCAGCTCGGTTGTTATTGAAATCACTGAGCATCAGGTCACGGACAATTATCTGCACATGCGTGATATGATCAAACATTGCCGTGATATGGGCTTTCAGATAGCGTTGGATGATTTGGGGTCAGGTTATTCCGGGCTTAGGCTGTGGACAGAAATTCAGCCTGATTATGTGAAAATCGACAAGCATTTCATTACTGACCTGCATCAGGATGAGGTCAAACTTAATTTTGTGCGCTCTATACAAACGGTAGCCGGTTCTATAGGTTGCCAAGTGATTGCCGAAGGGGTTGAGACGGAAGAGGAGTTTGAGGCCGTGAAAAAACTGGGTATTTGCTATGCCCAAGGTTTTTATTTTGCCAAACCCACCGCCATCCCTTTAAGGAAGCTGGATATTGGGCTGTTGCACACGGGTGAGGCATGGTATATGCGGGCCCGTCCGTTACCAACGGTTACTGCCGCGCACATTGCCAAAAAAATCCGGCCATTGCCGTCAGCTACACTAATTACCGAAGTGCTGGAGTGGTTCCAAGCCTATAAGGATTTAAGTTTTTTACCGTTGGTGGATGATGACAAGCCCACTGGGATCATCCAGCGTGACCATTTTTTCGCCACGCTGTTTTCCAGTCGCTATGGTTTGGAATTGTACGGCAAAAAGCCCGTACAACTGTTTGTTGACAAGCTGCCGTTAAGCTTTGAGCAAAACACCCCGTTGGAATGGGTCAGCCAGCAACTCACCTCCACTATCAGCCATGATAAGGCTTTTATAGTTACCGATAACGGCAATTATATCGGCATTGGTACGGTGTGGGGCTTGCTGGAGGAGATCACCCGCCAGCAAATCCATTATGCGCAACATGCCAACCCGTTGACCTTGCTGCCCGGCAGCGTCCCTGTCAATGATTACATCAACCGTTTGTTGGCAGGGCAACAGCCATTTGCGGTCGGCTATTTTGATTTGGACAACTTCAAGCCCTTTAATGATGTTTATGGCTACAATGCGGGCGATAATATCATTAAAGCGGTCGCCGACACCTTACGGCAACAGATCGGCAATAGTTGCGGTTTGGTTGGGCATATCGGCGGCGATGATTTTATTGTCGTGTTCACTTGCGATAATTGGTTACATTGTTGCCAAGATGTGTTGGCCCGTTTTGCCAGCCAAGTGCCGCATTATTATCGCCCCGAAGATGTTGCCGCAGGGGGCATTTATGCTGAAGACCGCGCTGGCATACCGTGTTTCTTCCCGCTGATCAGCTTGTCGGCGGGTATTGTCGCCCCTGATATGACCAGCCAATGCCAGTCACATGTAGAGGTTGCCGATTTGGCGGCCAACGCGAAAAAAACCGCTAAACAATCAACGGGTAACAGTTACTTTGTCAAGGGCGAAGCTAAAGCTGGCGAGTGCCTGTGCGGCTTCCAGTAAGCAATCTGTTTTACATGGATAGCACGATTATAAACACCCTTAAAATCTTGTTATTATAGGGCTTACTTAGTATCCTTCCCTTGAAACCATAGGCTTTATCCATTACACAACATGTTAGAAACTATTTAGATATTATGACAAAACCTCTTGCTATCGGCCCTGTCATGCTAGACATTGCAGGCTTGGCCTTGACCGCGCTTGAACAGGAACTGATCAAGCACCCCAATACCGGTGCAGTTATCCTATTCTCGCGCAACTTCCAAGACCCTGCACAAGTGACCGCGCTTATCCGCAGCATCAGGGCGGCGCGGGCTGGCGACATTCTGATTGCGGTTGACCAAGAAGGGGGGAGGGTACAACGGTTTAAGGAAGGTTTCACCCGTCTGCCGCCCGCTGCCCATTTCGCACAACATCCGCTGTTGGCGCAATCGGCGGGTTGGCTGATGGCGGCGGAATTGCTGGCGGTGGGCGTGGATTTTAGTTTCGCGCCCGTGTTGGATGTGGATTGCGGGATCAGCACCATTATCGGTGACCGTGCCTTTGCGCGTGATGCTAGGCAAGTCACCGAGTTGGCGGGTTTGTTCAGGCAGGGTATGAAGGTAGCGGGAATGGCGGCGACCGGCAAGCATTTTCCAGGGCATGGTGCGGTCGCTGCTGATTCGCATTTGGCCTTGCCAGTGGACGGGCGTGATCTGGACACTCTCCGCGCCCAAGATTTGCTCCCCTTTAAGCAACTGATTGCCGCTGGGATGGAAGCGGTGATGCTGGCACACATTGTTTACCCGCATATTGATAGAGATGCCGCCGGCTTTTCGCGGTTTTGGGTACAACAAATTTTGCGTCAGGAATTAAAATTTGAGGGGGTCGTCTTTAGTGACGATTTGAGTATGGAAGGGGCGGCTTCAGTGGGGGATTTTCCCGAACGCGCCCGCCTTGCCCAAGCCGCCGGTTGCGATATGGTTTTAGTCTGTAACAACCTCAAAGCCGCCGAACAGGTATTGCTGACTTTGCCGGTCATGGATGACCCTATTCGCGAGCAACGCTTGTTGCGCATGAAAGGTAAGGAGTTAATGAGCGGTGAAAAACTGCAACAATCGCAAAAGTGGCGGATAATTAGCAGCCTTATCAAGCAACTTAACGACCAAGAATAACATCATGCTCAACGAAATAAAACATATCCAAGACCATGCCGAATTGCTGCATAGCGAGGATGAAGTCGAAGCCGCTTTGGATGGCATGGCGGCCAGCATCAATAGCCAACTAGCGGATAGCAATCACTTGGTGTTGTGTGTAATGAACGGCGGCGTGGTGGTGGCGGGAAAATTACTGACTCGTTTGACTATGCCCTTGAATGTCGATGCTATCAATGCCAGCCGTTATCAAAACCAAACCTCAGGCGGAGCCATTGCTTGGCTGTTGAAACCGCACTTGCCTTTGCAAGGCCGTACAGTTTTGATTGTTGATGATGTGTTGGATGAGGGCATCACTCTGGCCGCCATCCATGAATTTTGTTTGGCGGAAGGTGCGGTTGCGGTTTATAGTGCCGTTTTGATTGACAAACAATTGGGGCGTGATAAACCGATTCAGGCTGATTTTGTTGGTCTGGAAGTCGCCGACCGCTATATATTTGGTTACGGTATGGATTATAAAGGCTATTTGCGCAATGCTGCGGGCATTTATGCCTGCCCGATAGATAACAAGGAACAATAACGATGAGCAAACTGGCTTTTATTGGCGGTACTGGCCTGACCCAACTTGGCGGCTTGGTTATCAACAAGCGCGAACACTTATCAACTCCTTATGGTGCGCCTTCCGCCGAATTTATCAGCGGCGAATTCAATGGCCGCCCTGTGGTTTTTTTGGCCAGACACGGCAATCCGCATACTATCGCCCCGCATAAGATCAATTACCGGGCCAATATTTGGGGGCTGAAACAATTGGGTGTCGAAAACATTGTTGCGGTCGCCGCCGTCGGGGGCATTACCGAAGCGATGGTGCCCGCGCATATTGCCATTCCTGACCAACTCATCGACTATACTTATAGCCGTCAACAGACATTTTTTGAAGATGCCAATTATCCGGTTACTCATATCGACTTTACCTTTCCGTACAGTCCGGCCTTGCGTAACGTCTTGATTGCCGCCGCTGCGACAGCGGGTATTACGGTGAGTCCCAAGGCCACTTATGGCTGTACCCAAGGCCCTCGCTTGGAGACTATTGCTGAAATTACCCGCATGGAACGGGACGGTTGCGATATGGTGGGCATGACCGGCATGCCGGAAGCGGCCTTAGCCAGGGAGTTGGGCATGAATTACGCCTCCGTGTCGGTGGTCGCCAATTGGGCGGCAGGCAAAAGCGAAGGTGAAATCACCATGACCGAAATCGAGCAAAACCTGCATCTGGGGATGGAGAACACTGCGCAACTGTTGCAGGCGTTTATTACCATGACTGACGGCGATTATTAAACATTGGAGTACGCCTGTTTGTTATCGCGTTGTCACAGTGGGCGGATTATGTTGTCGGTGCCATTGATGGTTTATGAACGCCCGTAAGCGCCAGTTGATCTTTGCACGCCTTGCCGCCGCGATTCCTGAGCCGGCCACCGAACTGCACTACAGCACCCCGTTTGAATTGCTGGTTGCCGTGGTGCTGTCTGCGCAAGCGACCGATAAGGGGGTCAATAAAGCGACCGCTAAATTGTTTCCGGTCGCCAATACCCCGGCAACTATTTTGGCTCTGGGGCTGGAGGCCTTAAAAATCCACATCAAAACCATCGGCTTGTTTAACAGCAAAGCGGCGAACATTATGACCTTGTGCCAGCAATTGCTGGACAGGCATGACGGACAAGTGCCCGATACCCGTGAACAACTGGAAGCTTTGGCGGGGGTGGGTCGTAAAACGGCCAATGTCATGCTTAACACCGTTTTTGGCCGACC
>JACXTQ010000128.1 GCA_016919605.1 Methylovulum sp. | reverse complement strand
CATTGAAATCATAGAAGCTCACCACCGCCACAAAATTGACGCGCCCTCCGGCACTGCGTTGCAAATGGGCGAAGTGATCGCGCGTAGCTTGGGGCGTAACCTAACCGACTGCGCGGTGTATGGCCGCGAAGGCGTGACTGGTGAACGTGACCGTAAAACCATTGGTTTTTCAACCATCCGCGCGGGTGACATCGTCGGCGAACATACCGTGATGTTTGCCGATGAGGGTGAGCGTGTCGAAATCACCCATAAAGCCAGCAACCGCATGACGTTTGCCAATGGCGCAGTAAGGGCCGCCCTTTGGCTGGCCGACAAAAACAACGGCTTGTACGATATGCAGGATGTACTGAATTTAAAACACCTCTGAGGTGTTTTAAACCTAGCCCAAATGGGGGGGCGGTGAAAAACCTACTTTTAACGTCAAAAAAGCAAGTAGCCGTACTTTCCCATACCCTGTATAAATACAGGCTTTAAAACGCATAGGAGCGCTGTCCGTTCCTATATTTACAAGCGACTAAGAGGTGATTTTATGGGCTGGAGAGAGCGCACGCACGATGAAACTTACACCGATGCCGAAACCGAAGCGCGGCTGTTGGCGGAGTTGCCGCATTGGTATCTGGAGGACGGTTGGATACGCCGCAAATACAAGACCAGCGGCTGGAAAAGCACCCTGATGGTCGTCAACACGGTCGGCCATCTGGCCGAAGCCGCCTTCCACCATCCCGACCTGACGGTGTCCTATGCCTTTGTCATTGTCAAGCTGATGAACCACGCCGCCAAAGGCATCACCAATAAAGACTTTGAGCTGGCACGGAAAATTGAAGAGGTGATACAGTGGCAACCCGCTAAGGAAGAAGGCAGTTCCTTAACCGGTACACCCGATGATCCGCGCTTTAAATACCTAAAATATGATTAATACACCGGTTATGACAAATAAAGCCGTGACGCAGTAGACATTGGCCTAAAAATAATCGGGTTTTAGCCAAAATGTCTTTGCCCTTGTTGCATTTTTAGTGCTAACATGAGGTGCAGTGCAAGATTGAGCCAGCCTTTTTTCAGGGCTGGGATTTATAAAGCCAATTGATGTTGGCGATTTTTCAAGTAAAGAGTGTGATATGTCAGAGCAAGTTGTAGGTACCGTTAAGTGGTTCAATGATGAAAAAGGTTTCGGATTTATTGAACAAGAAGGTGGTAAAGATGTTTTCGTTCACCACAGCGCAATTAACGGCACTGGCCGCAAAACCTTGCGCGAAGGTCAAAAAGTCACTATGCAAGTGACCCAAGGCCAAAAAGGCCCGCAAGCTGAGAACGTAACCCCAGCGTAAATATCTTTAAAAGAACCCAAAAAAATTATTTTTGGGTTCTTTTTAAGGCTATAAAGACCCAGCGATTAAACTGGGGCTGATAAGTTATGCCGCATTAAACGGGCAGTTTTGCCGTAAGCACCACTTTTTAGCAACTGGCTTTTAAGATCACAAACTTGGCATTGCTGGCCACCGCCGACACCTTGCCGAACAAACGCTTAAGCGTGATGTGATAATTCAGATGGCGGTTGCCTATCACCCACAGCTCGCCGTTTTTTTGTAACACACGCCGCGATTGCCTGAACATACTGACCGCAATATGGTCGCCTATAGTATTTTGCTGATGGAAAGGCGGGTTACACAACACCACGTCAACCGATGCCGAGGCAAACGCCGTTAGCCCGTCGCCTACGTTAAACGTCGCCGCCCTGCCCTCGCCAAACGCCGACCGGAAGTTCTCCTGCGCCGAGGCCAG
Source organism: Methylovulum sp. (assembly GCA_016919605.1). GTDB lineage: Bacteria > Pseudomonadota > Gammaproteobacteria > Methylococcales > Methylomonadaceae > Methylovulum. The sequence continues at coordinate 2,019 of JACXTQ010000128.1, read as the reverse complement.
CGCCATAAACGACTCGTCAATAAAATGCACTGTCGCATCAGGATTACGTCCGGCGGCAACCAAACCCACCACGCCGTTACCGCAACCCAAATCAACCCATTCCAATGCCTCTGCGTAAACCGGCACATGCTGGAGAAAAAACCGTGTGCCTATATCCAGGCTGTCGCGTGAAAACACATTGGCATGGTTGGCAATCCGGTACGCGGTATTTTCCAGCGTGTAAGACACCGGATAAGGGCTAACGGGCAACACCCGCCCCATCTCCGGTTGCGCAAAAATCAGCCGCGCCTTTTTTTTCGCCAATGACGTGGTGGTCGCCCCCACTAACCGCTCCAACAACTTCCAGACATTCGCCGGCAAGGCCTTGACCATACCGGCAACAATCACCCGTGTGCGGGCGGTCAGGCACGGATAGAGTCGCAATAATTGATCTTCCAACAAGGCCAAGGTCTTGGGCACTTTAATCAGCACCACATCAAACACCCCCGTCAGCGGGCTAAGGCTGCCAAGTAATTCTACGCCCGACTCCGGTAGGCCATTGGCCGCCAAATTAAGCAAGGTCGCCTGTTGCGACAAATAAGAGTCCGACATCGCCCAAGGCCGCCACGCGCTTAAAGCCACCGCCAATGCCCCAAAACTGTCGTTGAGCAGCAAAATCCTGCTCTCTGGAGCCGGTTGCACCGCTTCGGCGACATAATCGAGCAGATACTCGTCCGCCGCATCAAATGCGCGTAACAGCTCGTTAGGGCGTTGCGGCAAACGGCTTAAAACAAACTCGCCTTGGGCGGTTTTTAAAACCTGGTCACTGTCCTGCGTCATGGGGCCACTACGCGCGTGACGAGTATTTGCCCGTTTCGGTATTGACCTTAATCAATTCGCCCGTCTCCAGATATTCCGGCACTTGCACTTCCAAACCCGTGCTTAACCGCGCGGTTTTTGTCCGTGCCGAAGCCGAAGAGCCTTTAATCGGTGGCGGGGTTTCGATAATTTCCAACACCACCGTCGCGGGCAATTCAATGCCCATAATCTCATCATCAATCAACAACGCGACAATACCGTCCAAACTTTCCGACAAATAGTCGACCTGCCCTTCCAAGTCTTCCGCATCCAAGGTGTATTGAGTGTAATCTTCGACATTCATAAAAATATAAGTGTCGCCATCCTTATACGAATACTGGACTTTAGCCCGCACCAATTCCGCGTCCTTAAACATATCATCGCCTTTGAGCGACTCATCCAGCTTGAGGCCGGTTTTCATATTGTTAAAACGGACTTTGTACAAGGTTGTCGCCCCGCGTGACGATGGGCTTTTTACATCCACATGCTTGACGATATGTGGCACACCGTTAATTTCCACCACCATACCCCGTTTTAAATCACTCGCCTTTGCCACGCTTTATTCCTCGTTTATGTTTTTAAAAATAGTGTTTATGCCGATTTCATTTTTAGCAACGCCGCTTTTTTCAGGTTGGCGCGTTCCGCCTTCTCGGCGGCCTCTTGGGCTTTACGCAGCTCCCGTGCCTCATAACGGCGTTTTGCCAACGCCGCTTGCTGGCGTTTGCCCTCGCTATCCACCGCCACCGGCTGCATGACAATGCAATCGACCGGACACGGAGCCACGCACAACTCACAGCCGGTACATTCGGACGCAATCACCGTGTGCATAAACTTAGCCGCGCCCAAAATCGCATCGACCGGACACGCCATGATACACTTCACGCAGCCAATGCAGTCCTGCTCAATAATAAAGGCCACCTGCTTAGGCTTATGTACGCCAAACTCAGGGTTAAGCGGCTTGGGCGGCACGCCCAAAAATGCCGCCAAGATGGCAATGCCTTCATCACCGCCCGGCGGGCATTGGTTAATGTCCGCCCTACCCTCGGCAATCGCCTGGGCATAAGGGCGGCAACCCTTAAAACTACATTGCCCGCATTGGGTCTGCGGCAAGAGCGCGTTAATGTCTTCAATCACTCTCTTTGTTTCAACTTGTTGTGTCACGGCTATCCCGTTTGCGATGCT
>JACXTQ010000127.1 GCA_016919605.1 Methylovulum sp. | reverse complement strand
CGTTGTGGGCATCATTTGGTCGAATTGGGCAACAGCAAAAACGATGTGGTTTATAAATGTGGCGAACCTGACTCGATAGACAGCCATATTGAACGGCGCAGTGTCACCCATTATGCCAACGAAGCCCAATATCTGGGTGATGGCACCACCCTATATCCCAATACGGCTACCCATATAGGTCTGCAACAATACGCCGAAGTGGATGTGGTGGTTGAGGAATGGGTTTATGATTTTGGCCGTAGGCGTTTGCAACAATATTTGCGTTTTGAAAATGGCCGTTTAAAAGACATGCAAACCTTAGGCCGAGGCCATTGAGCACGCCTTATTTTTAAAAATGAAGAGGATAAGATAATGACTTATTTTTTAGTGACGTTTTTTTTCATGCTGGTTGTAGTCGGTTTGATGGCAATCGGAGTTATCTTTGGCAGACGCGCGATTAAAGGCTCGTGTGGCGGGGTCAATAGCGAGTGTGTCTGCGTGGAAAAATGCGACAAACGGAAAAAGCTGGAAGCCCAAGGGCGTGCCTGAATCCCTTAGCCTGTATTGGCACGATTATGAGACCTTCGGCATCGACCCACAGCGTGATCGCCCGGCCCAGTTTGCCGGTGTCCGCACCGATGTTGACTTTAATGTCCTTGATACGCCGCTGGTAGTTTATTGCCAACTGCCTGCCGATAGTCTTCCACACCCTGATGCCTGCGCCATTACCGGCATCACCCCGCAACTGGCCGCACAAAAAGGCGTGTGTGAAGCCGATTTTATTCGCCTGATCCATGCGCAATTGGCGCGTCCCAACACCTGCGCATTGGGTTATAACAGCATCCGTTTTGATGATGAAGTAACCCGCAATTGCCTGTACCGCAATTTTTATGATGCCTATGCCCGCGAATGGCAGCACGGCAATTCCCGTTGGGATTTGCTTGATGTGGTCAGGGCGGCCAAGGCCTTACGCCCGGATGGGCTGCAATGGCCGGTGGATGCCGACGGCAAGCCCAGTTTCCGGCTTGACCAATTGACCATAGCCAATGGCATTGCCCATGACAATGCCCATGACGCGCTCGCCGATGTTTACGCGACTATCGCCCTTGCCAAACTGCTTAAGGATAAGCAGCCTAAGCTATATGGGTTCTTATGGCAGCATAAGGGTAAAGAGGGGGTGCTGAAATTGTTGCAATTGGGCAGTTTCACGCCGGTGGTTCATGTGTCTGGCATGTATCCGGCCAGCGGCGATTGCCTTGCTATCGTTATGCCACTCTGCAAACATCCCGGTAACAATAATGGGGTGATTGTCTATGATTTATCGGTAGACCCTGAGCCACTGTTGGCGTTATCGGCGGAACAGATTCGCCAAAGGCTGTTTACCGCCAGCCAAGATTTGCCTGAAGGGGTCAGCCGGATACCGCTGAAAACCGTGCATATCAATAAATGCCCGGTGTTGGCACCTTTATCAGTGATCCGCCCCGAAGATGTCGAACGTTTGCGACTTAATCTAAGGCTATGCCGCATAAATGCGCAAGCACTGCAAGCCGCCGCCGATTTGCCGGCCAAATTGGCGCAAGTCTTTGCCGATAATGCTTTTGTGGGAGACACCGATCCTGATTTGGCAATTTACAGCGGAGGCTTTTTTACCGATGCCGACAAGCGGCAAATGGCAAAAATCTCTAGCTTAGCTCCTGATGCTTTGGCGGCGGCCACGTTTAAGTTCATAGACCCACGTTTGCCAGAAATGCTGTTCAGGTACAGGGCGCGCAATTACCCCGCCACCTTAACTGCGGAAGAATCGGCAAGATGGCGGCAGTTTTGCCTTAAGCGCCTGACGGGTGCGTCTGATCAAGCTGGCGGCATTGATTTAGATGGGTTTTGGCGGCAATTGCAAACCTTAAAAACCACAGCCAATACCGATCCTGATGTGCTTGCATCCTTAACTGCGTATGTGGTGGAGAAAATGCGCTCTCTGGGGTTGGCCCCAGGGAGCTTGGCGGACGGGACCGTCAATAATAGCGTTGCTTGATAGCTTGGGCTAACTGATGCACCGCCATCGCATATTTGTTGCTATTATTATAGCGTTTAATGACTTTAAAATTGCTTTGGACACGCCAATACTCGCTACCTTCATTGGTGCTTAGCTCAATCACAGCCGGATCATTGGCAGGCTCGGTTTGGAAGGTGACGGGTTGGTTAAGCTTCCAGCCACTGCGGGAAAAATAATGGGCGACGCTGCCTATCGCATCTTCAGGGTGCCAGATGTCGCGGCGGCCATCATTGTTAAAGTCAACCGCCAGACGGCGGAAGCTGCTGGGCATAAACTGCCCCAAGCCCATCGCCCCTGCCCAAGAACCAACCGGTTGGCGTGGCTCGTAACCTTCTTCGCGGGTCATTAACAGAAAATTTTCCAACTCCTCAGTGAAAAACTTTTCCCGTCTATGGGTGTCAAACGCCAATGTGGTCAAGGCATCAAAAATACAGGTTTTGCCAATATTTTTGCCAAAATACGTTTCTACGCCAATGATGGCGACAATATATTCAGGGTCAACACCGTAGGTGGCACTAGCCCGCTCCACAGCATCGGCATGGGCGCGCCAAAATTCCACGCCGTTATTGATATGGGCTTCGGTTAAGAATTTGTTGCGATAACGGGTCCAACTGCCTTTTTTCGGTTTGCTAGGGCCGGTATAAGGTGGGGGGCTTTCCAAGCCAATCACCGATTCCAAGCGATGGGCTTTAGAAAACAAACCGTTGAGGTAATCCTCTGAAAAGCCATGCTTACTGACCATGCGGCGGATGAAGTTTTGCACCGGATAATAGCCGGCATAATCGCCCGTGACCGATGGTGCCGAATAATTTTCTTCAGCCATGCTCGGCATATCTGAGCCGTTGTAAGGCTCAAGCGGCTGGGTTTGCGGTTCGGGCATAGGTTTGATCGAGACGGTTTTGCTCGGCAGGCCGGTTTGTTGTGCCGGTTCGCTGGCACAGCCTGCCAATAAAATGACGACGAGAGAGCTACAGATAAGTTTGTGGGTCATGGCTGTTACGGGAACCTCTTGAGTTACTAAAAATATCTATGTAGGGCGGGGGATTGTGGCAATCCGCCATGATTAGATGATAATTACAATTTTACTAAGAACCTAGTAGAATAGCTAAGATTATGTTGTAGGAAAATGACAGCATTAAAATAAAAAATTATTGAGCCGTTTCATGACGAATAATTCCCCATTGCGGGATAATTTTTGGAAACGGATAGACTCGATACCTATCGACAAAACATGTTTATTGAGGTGAGCGTGGAGCTAAGCGGCGCACAAATTCTAGTCCAAAGCCTTAAAGATGAAGGCGTGGAATATATTTTCGGTTATCCGGGCGGGGCGGTGTTGCATCTGTATGATGCCATTTTCCAGCAAGATGCCGTCAAACACATTCTGGTCCGTCATGAGCAAGGGGCGACCCATGCCGCAGACGGTTATGCGCGTGCCACTGGCAAGCCGGGGGTAGTGCTGGTCACGTCAGGGCCAGGGGCGACCAATGCCGTGACCGGTATTGCTACGGCCTATATGGATTCCATCCCTATGGTTATCATTTCTGGGCAAGTGCCATCACCAGTGATTGGCAGCGATGCTTTCCAAGAAGTGGATATGGTGGGGATAACCCGGCCGTGCGTAAAGCATAATTTTTTGGTCAAGGATGTGACCAAGTTGGCGGAAACGGTTAAAAAGGCCTTTTATGTCGCCACCACTGGCCGTCCTGGGCCGGTCGTGGTGGATATTCCTAAAGACATTACCGACCCACATATCAAAGTTCCTTATAAATATCCGAAAAAAGTCTCGATGCGTTCTTACCATCCGGCAGTTAATGGTGATAAGGAACAAATAAAAAAAGCGGTTGAGCTGTTGCTGGCGGCGCAAAAGCCAGTGATTTATTCAGGCGGAGGCGTAGTGTTGGGCGAAGCCAGCAAAGAGCTGACCGAATTCAGCCAACTGTTGGGTTTCCCTGTCACTAACACGTTAATGGGCTTGGGCGACTATCCGGCGACTGACAAGCAGTTTATCGGCATGTTGGGGATGCACGGTACTTACGAAGCCAATATGGCCATGCACGAAAGCGACCTGATTATCGCCCTCGGCGCCCGTTTTGACGACCGAGTGACCGGAAAGCTGGACTTGTTTTGCCCTTATGCCAAAATTATCCACATTGATATTGATCCGGCTTCCATTTCCAAAACGGTTAAGGTCGATGTGCCGATTGTCGGTGAAGTCAAAAATGTCTTGGAGCAAATGATTGACTTGCTAAAAGATCATAAGGCTAAGCCACAGAAAAAGGCTCTGGAAGCATGGTGGCGGCAAATAGATCAATGGCGGTCATTGCAATGTCTGGAGTTTGACCGTGAAAGTACGCTGATTAAGCCTCAGTTTGTCATTGAGCAACTGTATGCGGTCACGAAGGGCGATGCCTATGTCACTTCCGATGTCGGCCAGCACCAAATGTGGGCGGCGCAATACTATAAGTTTGACAAACCGCGCCGTTGGATCAATTCCGGTGGCTTAGGTACGATGGGCTTTGGTTTACCTGCGGCTATTGGCGTTAAATTGGCGTTTCCTGATGCTGATGTCGCTTGTGTCACCGGTGAAGCTAGCATCCAGATGTGCATACAAGAATTGTCAACGGCGTTGCAATACAAAACCCCTATTAAGATTATCAACTTAAATAACCGCTATATGGGCATGGTCAGGCAATGGCAGGAGTTTTCTTACGAAAGCCGTTATTCCCATTCCTATATGGACACCATCCCTGAATTCGTCAAATTGGCGGAAGCTTATGGCCATGTCGGGATGCGTGTGGAGCGCCCTGAAGATGTCAGGGAAGTTTTAGAAGCGGCTTTTGCCTTGAAAGACCGCACTGTATTCGTAGACATCATTACCGATCGGACGGAAAACGTCTATCCGATGATCGAAGCGGGCAAAGGCCATCATGATATGAAATTGCGGGTAGCGACAGGCACTTCAACAGACAGGGAGTTGGCATAATGCGACATATCATTTCCATTCTGATAGAAAATGAAGCCGGGGCGCTGTCGCGGGTGGCGGGGCTGTTTTCGGCACGGGGCTACAATATCGAATCGTTGAATGTGGCGATCACCGAAGACCCTAGCTTGTCGAGAATGACCTTAGTGACCCGTGGCAATGAACAAATTGTTGAGCAAATCGTCAAGCAGCTCAATAAGTTGATTGATGTGGTCAAGCTTGTTGATTTGGCGGAATCGCCACATATCGAGCGCGAGTTGATGATGGTCAAAATCAAAACCACCAGCCATACCCGTACGGAAATCCGCAGCCTGACGGAAATTTTCCGTGGCAAGGTGCTGGATGTGACGGCAACCACCTATGTCGTTGAAATGACCGGCCCTTCCGAAAAGCTAGATGCGTTTGTCGCCGCCATCGACCCGGACACTATCATTGAAGTTGTCCGCTCTGGGCCTACCGGCATTTCACGCGGTGAAAACGGTTTGTGCCTGTAAGGTTTGTTTTGGTTCATGATTGCGCTTATAGATTTTGAGCAAATGGCACGGGATAAACTGGTTGATGCAGACTGTCTATTTAAAGGCAATCGGTTTGATGGGGCGGTTTACTTGGCTGGTTATGCCTTGGAAATTGCTCTTAAGGTTAGGCTTTGTAAAAATAACGGATTGCTTAGCTTCCCTGAAAAAAAAGATGAATGTAGTAGCTTAACAAACAAATGGTTTATCCATAGCTTGGTAAAGTTAGAAAGTCATAGCGGCCTAAATTTATCATCATCACATTTAACGGAGTGGTCAATCGTTAAAAATTGGGATGTGGAGGCGCGTTATAAAAATAGCCAAGCATCTCAACTTGATGCGCGTGATTTTCTCGATAGCGTACAAATTTTACTGGCTATTATCATATAGGCTAATTATGAGCGAATTTTACGCAAAAATTGATCGCGTTAGCAAAATGCTTATTGGACAATACGGTGATTTTACCTTTTTTGGCTTGGCTAAACTTAAAATAAGCCCTAAGAAATGGGATGTGATCGTGTGTGCTGATGGGTTGCCAAAGAGGGAAAAAGAGGCGGTTCGGCTTGTTGTCGGCGAATTAAAAAAAACGTTGACGGAAAGCGAGTTGGCCATCATTTCCGGCGTTGTCGTTTTGGATAAAAATGAGATTTTTATAAAGGGATTACAGGATTTGGTTGCTGCCCGACAAGAAAAAATTTATAAAAATATAATTATCTCGAATCTATCTATTAAGAAACTACATATTTTTCAAGCAACTCTTTCTCTAAAAATAGATGATCCAAAGATTTTAGAATATATTGAAAGGATGATAAAAGAACAAATAGATCAAATGCTAAATTCACGTGATGAATCTGAAAAGGATTTCGATGTTACATATTGTCAAAAAAATGATGATAAAACTATATCCAATGTGATTTATTTTCAAGAACATAAAGATAGAATGGCTGCAAATGACAAACGAAAATCAAATACAACAAATTATTCAAACCGAATTAACGAAAGCATTAGATTCTAAATTGAATG
>JACXTQ010000001.1 GCA_016919605.1 Methylovulum sp. | reverse complement strand
GTTTCCGCATAGGTCAGTTTTTCCTGTTCTTTTGGTGTCACCACCTTGCGGCGGAAGTCTGCTGAGTAGGTCATTTTTTATAATCAATTTATGTTGCTTTAGCTATAAAACGCCTTTGGAATTTGAGCGGGAATTTTACAGCAAGGTTGCCTAAGAAAGTGTCCGGTTTTTGTTGACCATTACTCAGTTGGATGGCTTGGAAATGCTGTTCTTGGGTGTTCAAGGCCAAGGCGTTTTCACCGTAACGATGCACCAATTCCAATAACAGTAATTTAAGGGGGGGTGTCTTTATTGATCGACCAGACATTCATGGCCAGAGGACTGTTTAAAGTTTTTTAATGATGATAGGGGTAGGAAGCTGTCCCATAAACCAAGCGCCTTGAATCCTATTAACTAAGGCTAGTGATGCTGACAAGCTGATGGTGGCACTGAGCGCAACCCATAAATCGGCGTATTTTGTCGTTCCTAGCAGGCTGTCGGCAATGCCTGCCCCGACGAACAACGCCACTAAGGGCAGACAGTATACCAATAGGGTGCTGCGTAGCAACAGGTCTTCATCCATAGCCACGATGACCGTATCGCCTACTTTAACGTGCAGGTCACTGCTAATGGGTATCGGCTTTTTTTTAAAGGTGCTGGCTAGGGTGCTGGTTGTGCATGAGGTTTTTTGCTGGCAGCCACCACAGGCAGCTTGTTGCCCACCCGTGACCCATACTTGATGGGCTTCTGTTTTCACCACTATCGCCAGTTCTTCTATCATTTTAGAGCCTTTCAATCTATCAGCGTCAGGTGCTTTTCAGCAAAATAAATATCACCGTCCATCTCGTGTAAACGCAAGGTTTGCAAGCGTTGCCCCAAGCACACCGGGCTTTGGCATTCGCCAGTTTTGGGGTCAAAAATAAAACCGTGCATGGAGCAGCGCAGGTAACGTCCGCCATTATCAAAAATCGCGTCTTGTTCACAATCTAAAGGCCGCTGCATGTGCATACAGTGGTTGATGTAGCTGTAGGGTTGATCTTCAAATACAAACACCAATGCCGAGGTGAGCCGACCTTTGAAGCTTATTTTGCGGGTCAAATAACGGCTTTGCCGCAAGTTTTCCAGCGAAGCAATCAGTTTAAGCCGGTGCTTTGCCATAGTGTTCAAGCCCAAGCCATCTGTAGGGTTTTTAGCCATGCGTCCACACGCTTGCTAGTCAATTCTTTTTGATTTTCCTGATCCAGCACTAAACCGACAAATCGCTCATCGACAATGGCTTGAGAGCGCTTGAATTTATAGCCTTCGGTGGTGGATTGTCCAATAATTGCCGCCCCGCATTGGCTAAAGCTGTCGTAAAGATAAAACATAGCGCTGACAAAATCATTGGGGTAGCCTTTTTGGTTGCCCAAGCCATAAATGGCTATGGTTTTGCCGGTAAAATCATGGCCTGCCAGTTTTGGCAAAAATTCCGCCCAACTCTCGGTTGCGTTGCCAGTTGCAAGGCCGAGCAATTCGCCTTCCCCGTAAGTGGGCGTACCTAAAATCAGCCTGTCGTATTGCAGCAAATCAGTCACGCTGGCGGTGCGGATATTGACGGGTTTGGCGGCGAGTGTTGGGCCGAGCCAAGTAGATATGTCTTTGGCAAGCCGTCGGGTATTGCCGGTGTCGGTGCCAAAAAAAATGCCAATTTTCGCCATGATATATCCTTTAAGTTAGGTGTTTAGCGATTGGCCGTTACACCTGTATCTGTAACAAACCGCCTGTTGGTTTGGCTTGCAGGTCTTGCCATTCAGTAGGTGTATAGGCTTTGACGCTGACGGCGTGGAGCTTGCCTGAAGCCAGCGGTTCTTTTAAGGTCGCCAATACCCATTGTTGCTTTTTCACTAGCGGTAAGTCGGTAAATTCGGCGCTGATGACGGTAATCACTAGATCACAGCCTTCGCCATCAATAAGGACTTTCCCATCGCTAATGCCTTGTTTGATCAACTGCTCGACCTCGGCCACGTTCAAATGCGTGGCATCGTTCGCCGCCACTGGGGCGGCGGAGAGCAACAGCGGCAACAAGCTGCCATCATTGGTCATCGCTTCGACAACATCGCAGCCACCGACTAATTCACCATTGACAAACAATTGCGGATAAGTAGGCCAATGGGAAATGCTTGGCAGTTTCTCGCGGATAAAGGGCACCGCCAAGACATTGACGTAGGCATATTCAATATGGGTCGCATTGAGCAAACCTACGGTCTTGGCGGAAAACCCACATTCAGGCCGTTCCGGTACGCCTTTCATATAGAGGATGATCGGATTGGTCGCCAGCTGTTGGCGGATTTTGTCTTCGGTTTTCATGCTTGTCATAAGGTTTATTTTACCGTGGGTTATTGGTTTTGAAGGCATAGTGCCTACGCCATTGTTGGGTATGTAAGCGGTTTTTAGCCTGCCTGTTGCCGGAGTGCGTCCGCTTCTTTTTTGACCAGTTTGACTTCGCCCACCCCTAGCACCACATCGGCATCCACTACGCACTGTTCGACATCAGTGACCGAAGGGATATCGAACATGGTTTTTCTGAGGATTTGCTCCATGATGCTGCGCAAACCACGGGCCCCCGTTTCCCGTTCAATGGCTTTTTCGGCGATGGCGACCAATGCGTCTTGGGCGAATTCCAAGGTCACGCCTTCGTAAGCAAACAGTTGCTGGTATTGTTTGACCAGGGCATTTTTCGGTTCGGTCAGTACCCGTATCAACGCGTCAACATCCAAAGGCTCTAAGGGAGCCAAGACCGGGAAGCGGCCGATAAATTCGGGGATCAAGCCAAATTTGCGCAAATCGCTAGGCTGAGTGGCGTTCAACATGGCTTCCAAGCTGGGCTTTTCGCTGGTTTGGTTGACACTGGCATGGAAGCCGATGGCGGTGTTGGTCGGTTGCAAGCGTTTCTCAACGTGTTTTTCAAGGCCAGGGAAAGAGCCACCGGCAATAAACAGGATATTGCGAGTGTCCATGATTAAGTCGTTGCCGTCTTTGCTATGACGGCCTTTATTAGGCAATTTGACTTGCGAGCCTTCCACTAGCCTTAACAACGCCTGTTGCACCCCTTCGCCGGAGACATCGCGGGTTCCGGTCGGCTGTTCAGGGCTACGGGCAATTTTGTCGATTTCATCCAGATAAACAATACCCCATTCGGC
>JACXTQ010000126.1 GCA_016919605.1 Methylovulum sp. | reverse complement strand
TCTTCAGGTGTGGCTGCGTTGACCAGTGAAAACACGGTAAATCCTATTAAAATAGCGGTGACAATTGAAACAAACTGGGTCTGAAATTTTCTCACGATTTTGCCTCATAGTTATTGTGGAACTAATAGTTTATCAAAAAATATCGATCTTGCTGTTTAATTCATTTGGCATCGGTCCAATTGAGTTTGAAAGAGCCGGGCTTTGTTGGCGAGCATGGAGGCTGTTCGCTGTAGCCAGGATTTACTTAGGTAGCTTATGTTTCGATAGCCCTGATGCCCCTCATGGTAAGCAAGATATAAGTTTCTCGTATCAGATTGTGCAATTCCGAGTTTAGTATGGCTAATGTCGCAGTACCAGCCGATGAAATCGGCGGCATCGGCAAAATCATCACGATCGGCGCCGAAGTCGCCGACGCTGTCTAGATATTCGTCCCAGGTTTCATCTTTGGCTTGTGCATAGCCATAAGCGCTGCTGGCTCTAGTCCAAGGAATGATGCCAAATAACCAGGGTCTGGGTGGCTCTGCGTCGGCGACAAAACGGGACTTCTGGTACATAATCGCCATTTGCACGTAAATAGGTATGTCCCATCGTTGGTAAGATTGTCTGGCATCCTTTAATTCATGAAAGATGCCATGCATAAAGGGCTTAATCTTCATTTATGCAACTATCTTTCTGTTTCGTTATACTTTGATTATAAAGAATCATCCTTGGAGCTTAGCGAAGGATGAAAGGTATTTCCTCATTCAAGCTGTTATACGTCAGAGCGGTGGCTTTTTATGCGCGTTAATCATCAACTATTAACATTTGTTGTAGTGCTATCAATATTTTGGTTAGCCGTCGATGCTCAAGCCGCGTACGATTCAGCGGTTACTCCTGAATTCAAGGATCTTCAGATCATAAGGATTACGCCAGATGGCGAGGATGTGCCTGCCGGTAAACAAATTGTTATTCAGTTTGACCGCCCCGTTGTCCCCATTGGAAAAATGGAGCGTTCGTCTTCAGAAATTCCAGTTGTTATCAGTCCGACGGTTGCCTGCGAATGGCGCTGGCTTAACACTTCGGCGTTGGCCTGTAATTTACCCAATAAAGCACCACTCAAAGCAGCAACGCACTACACTCTGGAAATCAAACCCGGAATTCAGGCAGAAGATGGCGCGACCATTCCTGACAGCGTCCATCATGAATTTATCACCCAGCGCCCTGATGTGACTGACCATGAATTCCGTGAGTGGAAATCGCCTGGACATCCCGTCATACGGCTGGTATTTAATCAACCTGTCGATCAGGCATCCGTTGCACAGCATGTTTTTTGGCGCGTCGGTGACAAAGCTGAGCGTGTTGCCGTCAATGTAAATGCGGACTTGGAGGATAAGGAGCCTCCGCAATGGATGCCCATTCCGGGAGAAAATGCCCTACTATTTTTTAACAAACAGCTCCCACAAAACAGCGATGATGACTTGCATAAAAACGCGGGAATAGAAGCGCGTAGGATTTGGCTTTTTGAACCTGAACAAGAATTGCCGCTAGATACCCATATTGCCCTGAACACCGAACCGGGACTAATGTCCGCCCTTGGCACTGAGAAAAGCATTAGCGCCAATTCTGTGGCGGAACTCGACACTTATCCTGAATTTCGTTTTCTTGGTATTAAATGCTCTTTGAATAATGGTGAAGAGTTGCTGATGCCGCCAGGGCAAAAGCCTAGCGGAAAATGTGATCCCATGCGCCCAGTAAATCTGTCTTTTAGCACCCCCGTTGAGCGTGATACCCTCGGTGACAAGCTAACCTTCAACCCGCCTGTGGGTGGCTGGAAGAAAAGTTCTGAAGAAACAACTGCAAGCACTGAATCGCGAGAAGAAACTGAAGGTGATGACGAGGCCGAAGTCAGCTATCAACGTAGCCAACCACACAGCAAAGACGCAATTTATTACGTCTGGGTGCCGGGTGGCCTGAAAGTCGCACAAGATTACACCGTAAATTCCCAAGCCCCGATGACTTTTTTTGAGCAGCTATGGTTTTGGCTGCAATCATGGTTTAAGCCCGTTACTTCAACGTTGGAAGTGCAGGATATTTTTGGCCGTAAGCTGCAACAGCCGATTTCCGCAAGCTTTGCGACAGCACACCGCAACCCTAATTTTGTCCTAGATTACTCCGATGCCGTGCTGGAGAAGGGCGTGGACAGCGAAGTGCCTTTTTACGTCAATAACTTAAACACTTATAGCTTCGACTACCGGGCAGTAACAGCTAAAGGTACGGATAAGCAACAGGTTTTCCATAAAGAAATTCCCCGTGTGCAAGATGTGCAATTCGCTGTTCCTTTCGGTGTGCGCGAGATGCTCGATGGACATACCGGTGCGTTATTTGGCTCTTTGCAAACTGATCCCGTTATCAATAGCTATTATCCCCGTTTATTTGCCCAAGTAACGCCTTATCAAGTTCATTACAAACTAGGCCATTTCAACAGCCTTGTCTGGGTCACTGACATGGCAACCGGTCAACCTATAGCGGATGCCAAAGTCAGCTTATACCAAGATGCGTTCACGACGTTGCATTCCGCGACTGACCTCAGCGCGAAGGCGACCACAGATGCCTCAGGCATGGCGCTATTACCGGGAACCGATACACTAGACCCCGATCTCTCCATTACCACCCGTTACCGGGATGAAGATAGACGCTATTTCCTACGCGTGGAAAAAGACGATGACATGGCGCTGCTGCCTGTAGCGCAATCATTTACCATTGATGCGTATCGTGCTTCGGGCAGTGAAGCAGTATATCCCTCCAGCCAAATGCTTTACGGTCATACCCGTGCTTGGGGTACTACTGCTCAAGGCATTTACCGGGCGGGTGATACCATCCAATATAAAATCTATGTCCGTAATCAGGACAACAACGGCTTTATTCCACCGCCCAATGGCAGTTATCGGCTGAAAATCATTGACCCAATGGGCAAGGAAATACATGACCGCAAAGATGTTAGCTTATCGGCGTTTGGCGGAGCCAGTGGGGAATTTACCGTACCTAAAGAAGGCGCTGTCGGTTGGTATCAATTTAAACTCATCGGTGACTTTGCAAAAAAACCTGAAAACGCCCAAGAAACCACGCCAAAACAGACCAATACAGAGGCAGATAGCGATAGTGCGAGCAAAAAAACTTGGCTACCCATGCGTGTTTTGGTCAGCGATTTTACACCGTCACCTTTCCGGGTCAGCAACCAACTGAACGGCGACCTGTTCCATGTAGGCGAGCAGGTGAACGTGGCGACTCATGCCGAACTGCATTCCGGTGGCGCCTACACCGATGCCGCCACGCGAATTACCGCACTATTGGAAAGTGCGCCATTTAGTGCCAAACATCCGGTAGCCAAAAACTTTCAATTTGATAGCTACCAAAACGAAACCCCGTCGCAGCAGATTTTCCAGAAAATCGACAAAGTCAACGACAAAGGTAAAAACGCTCTGACTTTTTCCACCGGTACGCCCAAGGTGGTTTACGGCAAACTCTTGGTGGAAAGCGCAGTTGCCGATGAGCGAGGCAAGTACATCAGCGGTCAAGCCCGCGCCGATTATCTGGGGGTAGACCGCTTGGTTGGTCTTTATAGCAGCGAATGGTTATTCCAGGTTGGCAAAACAGGCAACCTTCAATATATCGTCGTTGATGAACGTGGCAACCCAAGTAAAGGCACGACCGTGGAAATTGCGCTAGAGCATCAAACCACCAAAGCGGCGCGGGTGAAAGGGGCCGGTAATGCTTATCTGACTGAATATCATAACGAATGGGAAGCCAACGGACATTGCCAAGGATTATCCGCAGACGCACCACTTGATTGCGCTTTTACGCCGACAAAAGC
>JACXTQ010000125.1 GCA_016919605.1 Methylovulum sp. | reverse complement strand
TTCGTCGCGGCTCCAATGGAGAAGGGCGAGTTGTCATTGATCTCTCCGATGCCAATGCAGGCATAGATATCCGCAACATGGGCGGCAGTTTGGTGGTGGATTTTCTCAACACGACTGTTTCGCGCGAGCTGGAGCGGCGTCTCGATGTGGCGGATTTCACTACGCCTGTTCAGGCTGTAGAAACTTTTTCCCAAGGCAAAAACACCCGGATGAATATCGTGCCACAAGGATTGTGGGAATATTCAGCGTATCAAACCGATACTCAGTTCATTGTCGATGTCAGAAAAGTGACGGTGGACCCCAACAAACTGGTGCAAAGCGGGAAACCGGGATATTCAGGCGAGAAATTGTCACTGGCTTTTCAAAATCAGGATGTGCGCGCCATCCTTCAGGTATTTACCGAATTTACCGGGATGAACATCGTTGTCAGCGATTCGGTGACCGGTTCCCTGACGCTGCGCCTGAAAGATGTGCCTTGGGACCAAGCTTTGGACATTATCCTGAACGCCCGCGGACTTGATAAGCGTAAAAACGGCAACGTGGTTTGGGTGGCACCGCGCGACGAACTCGCATTGAAGGAAAAGCAAGAACTTGAATTTAAACACGATATCAGCAATCTGGAGCCGTTAACCACCGAGCTATTCAAACTGCGTTTCGCAACTGCATCGAACATTGCCGAACAGATCACCGGAAAAAGCCTGACCAGGGATACCGAAGGCGATGTCACGGCCAAAAGCCAGGCAAAATCGACCACAAAAGAAATCGGCAAAGCAAAAAGCATGTTGTCCGATAAGGGCAGTGTGAACGCCGATGACCGAACCAACTCCATTTACATCAAGGACACAGCCAGCGTAATAGAAGAAATAAGGGCCTTTATCAACGGAATAGATATTCCAGTCAGGCAGGTGATGATAGAGGCGCGCATCGTCGAAGCAACCGATAATTTCGCTAAAAGTTTGGGCGCCCGATTAGGAATGCTGGACCGCAGTAACAGCGGCCTGTCGCTGGGCGGAGACAATCGTGTATCCATCGGCGGAAATTTAGCGGGTACCGGTGTCAATACCAGCACAACGGCGAGCAACACGGGCAGCGACGCAAATGCCAATACGACCAATAATTCGACTAAGGATGTTTCATTCGCCAATGGCGCAGCTTCTATCAACTCAGCAAGCGGCAGCACAGGCACGGCGAGTTCAAACTCAAATTCCACCAGCACAACAGCGGACAACAAAGGCTACGATAACAGCCTGCTAAACGTCAACTTACCTTCCACCAACTTGGGAAGCCCTGCAGGGGTGCTTTCTATGATCTTATTCAAACAAGGTGCTTCGCGCTTTCTGAATCTGGAGCTGACCGCATTGCAGGCGGACGGCAAGGGAAAGATCGTTTCCAATCCACGTGTGGTCGCTCCTAACAATTCTCAGGCCACTATCGAACAAGGCGTTAACCTGCCCTGTACCCGATCCACTGGCACAACCTATTACACCGACTGGAGAAAAGCGTCTTTACAACTGGTGGTAAAGCCGCGCATTACACCAGATGACAGCATACTTCTTGATTTGATGGTGGCCAAAGATACCGCCGGAGAATTAGTGGGGGGGTGCCGCGCCATCAATACCAAACAAATTACCACTCAAGTGCTGGTGGAAAATGGCGGAACAGCGGTTATCGGCGGGATATATTTGCAGGAAGAGCATGAAGATGTCGTCAAAGTACCTTTGCTGGGGGATATTCCCGTTTTGGGCAACTTGTTCAAAACCACCAACCGAAGCGATAACAAGACCGAGCTGCTGATATTTATTACTCCAAAGATTTTGAATGAAAGTATGAGTATTCACTGAAGCCAAGCATCGTTGTTTTAAATATGCAAAAAAATCAGAGAGCTGGTTTCTGAACTTGAACATGTCGGCTTCATGAATCGAGGTGGCAAAGGCAGTCATAGAAATTTTGAGCACAGAAATGGTACAAAAATCACCATTTCCGGTCAACTGGGTGACGACGCTAAAATTTATCAGTTGCAAGAAGTTAAACAAAAAATCCAGGGATCAAGAAAGTGAAAGAAACCGCTCAATACCTGAAAATTGTCGAATGGTCTGAAGATGATCAGTGCTTCGTTGGTCAATGCCCAGGAATCATCGGTACATGTTGTCATGGTGACGATGAGGTGCAGGTGTACCATGAGCTATGCCAAATAGTGGATGAGTGGATTGAAATCATGCTGCACGATGGAAAAATTTTACCTCATCCTACAGTTGGCAGTAACTTGGCGACGAAGCTAATGGCGAAGGCTGCTTAGAAACGTTTTTGATATAGCTCTTTGAGTATGCATCGGGTGTAATCAGGTTGTATTGTGAAGGCTATAAATGCAATACAGTGATTTTGATTTAAGGAAAGTTAAAGATGATTTAAACTTGAACTTAATTGAGAACGAAGACTGATTCTCAAAAATACCAGAAATTCAAATCAGTGAATATTTATTGGCTACTTTAAATTACAATGTTCCGCTAGCAATGGCGGTCGGAACTAAAAAGGGGCGCTCAGAATTTATAATTTCTAATGTTTTGCTTGAGATAAGAAAAATTTCATCTGATAAAATTAGTTTGTTTTCCGGAATATATTTTG
>JACXTQ010000124.1 GCA_016919605.1 Methylovulum sp. | reverse complement strand
TAGGGTCATTGTCGCTTTTGGGCGCGATGCCGCCGATGTGTCGGTCTTTCACCAGTTCGGTTCAGGCGCAATCCTCACCAATATGGTGGTGCGCGTGGAAAATTTAGGTAATACTATGAATTGATGGCGCATTTCTGGCTGAAAAAGATTAAAATAGCGGCCATTTTGAATGTTCCATAAAAAATAATAACTATGACTTATTGTATTGCAGCTTCAATCAACGAAGGGTTGATCTTAGTTTCTGATTCAAGAACCAATGCGGGTATCGATAATGTGAGTACGCACGGCAAAATGCACGCATTTAACAGCCGCCCGGACCGCAAGATCGTCTTGCTTTCGGCTGGGAACCTTGCCACCACGCAAGCCGTTCTTGAGCAAATGCACCGCGATAAAATCAAAGATGCTAAAGTCAATATCAATACCGTCGAATGCTTGTCCGAGGCCGCCGATTATTTAGGCCATATCAGTGTTGAAAAGCAAAAGCAGCATACTAACACCCAAGGGCAATCGGCTTTTAACCCGTCCGCCACCTTTATTTTGGCCGGGCAAATCGGTGATGAGCCGCATGGGGCATACATGATTTACGCCGAAGGCAACAGTATCACCACGTCTGCCAACACCCCATTCTTGCAAATCGGCGAAAGCAAATACGGCAAGCCGATATTGGATCGTTTCCTTAAGCTGGATACGCCCATAGACGAAGCCGCGCGTTGTTGCTTGGTATCTATGGACTCCACTATCCGCAGTAACGCCAGTGTCGGGGCACCTGTGGAAATGTTGGTGTACCGCAAGGATGGTTTTAGTTTGCAAGAATATTATTGCTTTGATGACGGTGACGACTATATGCTGCAACTGCGGCGCAGTTGGGAAACCAAATTGCGCGAAGCCATCGCCGCCTTGCCATCCCTGAGCAAGGATGCCGTGAAGCCCATGCGTGTGGAACTTTGATTTGGACCGATAAAACCCCAGGCTGGTAGGGCTAGTATCGATACGTTACCCATTTTTAGGCTTGCACACGGCAGTGTTGCGACTGGGCGTTTGTTAGTGCTTGGCGTTTTCCAGTACCTAAAACGTCCGCTATGTTGGCCAAAGAAGGGCGGGGCGCTTAAATTTTGGGCAAGACATGCGTTTATGTGAAATAGTTCAAATGAAATTGAAAAAAAGAGCTATTATCGCTATAATTATTGAATTTTTGTGACGGCATTCTCAAAATCCGAAGGTATTGTTTGCGGATTGGCAATGGCCTACAGAAAGGATAACCACATTGAAAATACTGATTTTAGGTGCAGGTGTTATGGGTTCATCGGTCGCCGAGGCGTTGGCGAGCGAAGAGAATGACATTGTGGTCATTGACTTTAAACCGGAATTGCTCGAAGCCTTAAAAGAACGGGTGGATATTGCCACCGTCACCGGTAACGCCGCCCATCCTAGCGTCCTTGAGCAAGCAGGGGTCGATACCGCCGATATTGTCATCGCGGTCACTGACCGTGACGAAACCAATATGCTGGCCTGCCTTATTATCAACACGCTGTACAACCGCCCCAAAACTATCGCCCGTGTCCGGGCCATCGATTACCTTACCCACCCCCATTTGTTTAGCCCTACCGGTATTCCGGTTGACTTTGTCATCAGTCCCGAACAGATTGTTATGGAATCCATACGCAATTTGATTGAATTTCCGGGTGTATTACATATTTCCGATTTTGCCGGTGGCTTGGTGCGGCTATTTTCCGTTAAGGTAGTGGCGAGCGGCTTTTTGACAGGTAAAAAAATCAATGCCTTAAAAGAGCGGTTCTCAAATGGTAAAATCCGTATCGCCGCCATTTTCAGACAAGGGAAACCCTTGGTCATCAACGGCGAAGCGATGATAGAAACCGATGACGAGGTGTTTTTTGTCGCCCCGCGCAAAGAAGTCCGCAGGGTTCTAAAAGAACTGAACAAGCTGGAGCCGCCGCTAAAACGCATTATCATTGCGGGGGGCGGGCATATCGGCAAACGTTTGGCTTTGGCGTTGGAAAAAGACCATCAAATAAAAATCATTGAAAAAGACAGCCGCCGTGCCAAAAAAATCGCCAATGAACTCAGCAACACCACCGTTTTGCTGGGCGATTGCGCCGATGAGGCCTTGCTGATTGAAGAATCCATCGAATCCACCGATTTGTTTTGCGCCATCACTAATAATGACGGGGTCAATATCATCTCTGCATCATTGGCAAAAAGTTTGGGGGCGCGTAAAACTATTTGTTTGCTCAACCATATTTCTTATAGCAAATTATTGCCCGGCACTGGAATAGATGTCGCCGTGTTGCCCAATCAGGAAACACTGGGCAGTATCCTCAAACACGTTCGCCGTGGCGATGTTGCGCAAGTCAGCTCCTTATGCGGGGGTACTGCCGAAGCCATTGAAGCGATTGCCCACCACAATAACGGCGTTAATTCGGTGGTCGGACGACCTGTCAACAGTATCAATCTACCTGAAGGCATTGTTATGGGTGCGTTGATCCGTAAACAACAGGTCATTTCCGTGCATCACGATACGGTATTTGAAGAAAATGACCATGTGGTGATGTTCGCGATTGATAAGAAGCTGGTGTCCAGTATCGAAAAAGTTTTTCAACCGATTTAATCCACACAATTTGAAGGCCGCCAAAGTTAGGGCCTACTTTCAACAAGCCTACCTATTCGCTATCAAGCGCACTTTCATAATACTATTGCCATGAATGTCATCTTTACTATTATCCATATCTTCGGCTTAGTGACTATGGGATTTAGTGGTCTGATGCTGACTTGCTTAATGACTGCATTTTTTGCGGATGATGGCGCTATAGATGCTTTTCTGATAGCAACGCCAATTACTTTAGCGGCGGGTATGGTGATGTTTTTTCCGACCTTTAAGCAACCCAAAAAAGTGTCGCGGCAAGCGGGGTTTTTGCTGGTGTCAATGACTTGGTCGTTAATTCCGGTTTTTTGCACTTTGCCACTGCTGTTCTATATGCCACAATTGGGTTTTGTCGATGCCTACTTTGAGGTGGTGTCAGGGTTGACCACTACCGGCGCGACCATTATGAGTGGCATTGATAATTTGCCCATGTCTATTAATCTCTGGCGGCACGAGCTGAACTGGATTGCAGGCATGGGGATTATTATTTTCGCCGTTGCCATTTTGCCTATTTTAGGCATAGGTGGGATGCAGTTGTATATCGCTGAAACGCCAGGGTCGGTTAAAGAATCGGATCTGCCGCCGCGTATTGCCCAGACAGCCAAGGCTTTATGGATGGTCTATGCGGGGATTTCCTTAGTTTGCATCATTGCCTTAAAATTGGCGGGCATGAATTGGTTTGATGCCATTTGCCACGCTTTTGCCGCCATGAGCCTAGGCGGCTTTTCGACCCATGACAGTAGTATCGGCTATTTTAACTCTTTGCCCATTGAAATTGTCCTGACGGTGTTCCAGTTGATTGCCGCCATTAATTTCGCCTCCCATTTTATTGCTATCAGAAAAAAATCCTTTAAACCCTATCTTTACGATATGGAGGCCAAGGCATTTTTGGTGCTAGTCCTCAGCAGTTGCCTATTAACTGCCTGGGTGCTGTGGCGTTCTGGAACTTATGCCGATTTTCCGACCGCCTTACGCCATGCCAGCTTTAATCTGGTGACGATTGCCACCGACTGTGGTTTTGCCTCCCAAGATTTTAACCAATGGCCCATTTTTGTGCCGATGTGGATGTTGTTTTTAAGTTGCCTATCGGCTTCTTCGGGATCTACAGGTGGCGGCATCCGCATGATTAGAACTATTATTTTAATGAAACAGGCGCGGATGGAGTTGTTTAAATTTATTCATCCGGCAGCGGTGCGCTCATTGCGGATTGGTGATAATGTCATTAACCATAACATCGTCACCTCCGTCATGGGCTTTATCTTTTTATATTTCATTAGCATCGTCATACTGGTGTTCACCTTGTTGTTCAGCGGCATGGACTTTATCAGTGCTCTCAGTGCCATCATTTCTTGTTTTAATAACGCCGGCCCCGGTCTTGGTCAAGTTGGTCCTGCAAGCAATTACGCTAGTTTAAGTGATTTCCAAACAGGCGTATGCACCTTTGCCATGTTATTGGGGCGGGTACAGATATTCTCTATCGTCATCTTGTTTGTGCCGGAGTTTTGGCGCAAATAACCTCCCAGCTTACTCAACGGACAGCACTTCACTGTACACCGCACCGTGGCCAAAACGCACCGTCAACGGGTCGCCGACCTTAACTTGTTGGCTGGTGCGGATAATATCGCCGGACACAGGGTTGCTTGCCAGTGCGTAACCTCTATTTAATGTCGCTAACGGGCTGACCGCATGTAACGTCTGGCTGTTGGCCGCCAATCGCCGATTAAGCTGTTCCAGTTTATGGCGCATGGCTTTGTCCAAGCGTTGCTGCAAATACCTGTGCCGTTGCCCCAGTTGGCTGAGGGTGGTGGCCGGATGATATTGCCATAAACGTGCGGTCTTTGCTTCCAGCCAGTGCCGATGATGGCGCAGTTTTGCCTGTATGGCTTGGTTTAAACGCATCTCCAACTCATCCAAGCGTTGCGCATGGTTAGCGAGTTTTTGCCCTGGATGTTGTTGCTGCAAGCGTTGCTGTAACCAAGCCAAGCTTTGTTGCTGTTGGCCGATTTTGCGGCGTATCAATTGTTCTAAGCGTTGTTCGGTATTGACAAAATGCCTCAGCCATAATTGTCCGTCCGGCGTGGCCTGTTCGGCGGCGGCGGAAGGCGTGGGCGCACGGACATCGGCGACAAAATCGGCAATAGTGAAATCAGTCTCATGGCCGACGGCGGAAATCACCGGCAGGCAGCTGGCGAAAATGGCGCGTGCCACCCTTTCTTCATTAAAGGCCCATAAATCCTCCAAAGAGCCACCTCCACGCCCCACTATCAGCACATCGCACCGCCTATCGGTATTAGCAGTAGCTATCGCTTGAGCGATTTCATACGAGGCATGGTCGCCCTGCACCGCGACCGGATAGACAATAACCGCCACTGCCGGAAACCGCCGTTTCAGCACCGTCAGAATGTCCCTGACCGCCGCGCCGCTAGGTGAGGTGATAACGCCGATCACATCAGGCAGGGCGGGTAAGGTTTGTTTGTGGTGGGCATCAAACAAACCCTCATCCGCCAGTTTGCGCTTAAGCGCGGCAAACGCCTGTTGCAATTGCCCTTCGCCAGCGGCTTCAAGGCTTTCGACAATTAACTGATAATCGCCTCGCGGTTCATACAAACTGACTTGCGCTTTTACCCGCACTTGCTTGCCATTTTCCGGCTTTACTTTCATCCCACGCTGGGCGTTCTTAAACATCGCACAACGCACCTGCGCTTGGGCATCTTTTAAGGAAAAATATAAATGCCCGGAAGACGGTGCGCTCAAGTTAGAAATTTCCCCTGCCACCCACACCGACCAAAAATGCTCACTGAGCAATTGCCCGGCGGCACGGTTAAGTTGGGATACGGTTAGGGTGGTGTTGGTTTCGGTGGGGTAGGGCATAGATTAGTGGAGGACTTTCAGGGGTTGGATGAGCACTTATTTTTATCTGATTGTAACGGATTATAATACCTTTCCTAACTCTATATTTTTACTCCATCTCTCCAGAATGCTACGGTTGCGTGTAGAATAGACCCGTATCAAGCCTATAAAAATATCTGTATGATAAAAATATCCCCCATAACCTGTTACTTATTTTTTATATTCACTCTGGCGGGCTGTACCCAAGACCAGCAAAACCAATTATCAAGGAAAGTGGTGGAATTGTTGGATGGCAATTATCGGGTCACTTATGCCAACGGCCCGACGGAAAAAAGCTGGGTCGTCAAAAACGGCAAAGTCACCACCAGCGAGAAGGGCTATTACTATTTTTGGGATGAGCATAAGCATTATGTGCAAGTGCCGGTAGAAAACACGTTTATTGAAGAAATTGATAATTAACATCCGCTCCTAGAGGCTTATGATGAGCATAACCAAACTATTCGCCGGGCTGTGTCTGGCGGCCTTTACCCTGTCCGCCTATGCCGCCGACACTTTTAAAGTTTGTGCCGACCCGCTGAATCCGCCGTATTCGACTAAGCAGCAAGATGGGTTTGAGAACAAGATTGCTGAGTTGTTTGCCAAGGAGTTGGGGCAAACGTTGGAATATACTTGGTTTCCGCAGCGTATCGGCTTTATCCGCAATACCTTGACCGCACCCGTCAATGATAAAGAAGTCGATAGCAAGGTGTTTAAATGTGATGTGGTGATGAATGTGCCGGACGGCTCGGACATGACCTTGACCACCCAACCTTATTACCGCTCGACGTATGTGCTGTTAATAGCCAAAGGCCGAGGTTGGGATGATATTACCGACACCAAGCAATTGGTGCTGATGCCTTTGCAACGTCAGGAAAAATTGCAGATTGCCATGTTTGACCGTGGCCCTGGCACAACGTGGATGCAAAAAAACGGCTTGCTCGACCAAGGTATCCCGTATCAGTCGATGTCGGGCGATGACGACAACAATATCGCCATGCAGTTGGACAAGGATTTGAAGGCCAAAAAAATTGATATGGTGATTTTGTGGGGGCCGTTGGCAGGTTATATCATGTCGCAAAGCCCCAAAAACAGTTACACCCTGATTCCGATGACCTCAGCACAGGGCATCCAGTTTGAATTTTCAATGGCGATGGGCGTGCGTAATGGCGATAAGGCCAGAAAAGCCCTGCTGGATAAACTGATCCAGTCCAAGTCTGCACAGATTAGGCAGATTATGGAAGCCTATAATATCCCTTTGTTGGACATCCCTAAAGATACACAGCAAAAGACTGACGATGATTGAGTTGGCCTTTATACGTTCGCGTGGTAAGCCCTTTGTCCATTCATAACCGTTATTCCGATGCCGATATTGCCGCTGTTTATCGGGTGATTTATGAACGCCGTGATATGCGGCATTTTTTACCCGACCCTATCGCCCCCGAACTGTTGGGTCGCTTGCTGGCCGCTGCCCATCATGCACCTAGCGTGGGCTTTATGCAGCCGTGGCGGTTTATCCGCGTCCGTTGCCCAACGTTGCGGGTACAGCTTCACCACCTGGTTGAGCAAGAACGCTTGCTGACCGCTAAAGCTTTGCATGAGCGTGAAGACAGCTTTATGAAGCTGAAAGTGGAGGGGATTTTGGAATGCGCGGAGGTGTTGGTCGCGGCGTTATGCGACCAACGGGAACAGCATATTTTCGGGCGGCGTACTTTGCCGGAAATGGATTTGGCCTCGTTGTCCTGTGCTATCCAAAATCTATGGCTGGCCGCGCGGGCCGAGGGCTTGGGCATGGGCTGGGTGTCGCTGTTTGCACCTGAAGCCATTAAAAGCTTATTGGCTATGCCCAGTGATAGCCATCCGGTGGCTGTGTTATGTATCGGGCATGTCAGCACGTTTTATGACCAGCCGCTGTTGCAGCAGGAAGGCTGGGCTGAACGCCAAGCTATTGATGATCTTGTTTTTGAAAATTTTTGGAATACCCCACCGTGCCGTTAAATTTTACTATCTTGCCGCCACCAGCGGCTTTGGCAACCGCTTTACGACAAAAAATCGACCAAAAAACCAAGCCGCTAGGCGCGTTAGGGCAATTGGAAGCGTTGGCTTTGCAAATCGGCCTGATCCAACAGACTTTGACACCCACACTTAATGCCCCGCACATTATTGTCTTTGCGGGCGATCATGGTTTGGTCGCGGCGGGGGTCAGTTTGTATCCTGCCAGCGTCACTGCGCAAATGGTCGCCAATTTCATTAACGGTGGCGCGGCGATCAATGTGTTTGCCAGGCAGCATGGTATCG